>JBGVHY010000114.1:0-12474 GCA_045122755.1 Acutalibacteraceae bacterium
TATCATCATCAGGTTCTTTTGTGGTAATTCTCTGCACCCAAAGTCCCGGAGCTGCTATAATTTTTGTAATGATATTATCATGCTTTCCGCAGAATTTGATAAGCTCATAACCGACACCGCAGAAAAGCGGAACGAGCAGAATTTTAATAGTTACCCAGAGCGCAGTGTACTTTGTAACGCCCGGAGCAAATATGATGATAACTGTTGAGAAAAGTATACCAACGGCAATCATCAAGAACATAAACGAAGTGCCGCAACGAGGGTGAAAACGGATTTGCTTTCTGATATTCTCAACTGTGAGCGGCAAGCCTTTTTCATAGCAGAAAATAGTTTTATGTTCAGCGCCGTGATATTTAAAAAGCTTTTTGATATCACCCATCTGAGACACCAAAACCATATATCCAAGGAAAATCGCAATTTTCATAATTCCTTCAATAAATCCGCGCCAATTTTGCAAAACACCGTCTTTAATTGATGAAAAGGTTACTGCGATATCGGAAGTCACTGCCGAATTAAGCAGATTGAAAAGTGCTGACGGCACATACATAAACAAGAACAGTGCGAGCGCTACACCGAGTACTGAGCCGATTGCCATAATGACTCCGAGCACCGCGTTTGATAGCTTGTTCGGTTTTGCCTCTTCTTCAGCCTTAAGTTCTTCAAAAGAAACTCCCTTTTTCTCAGCTTTTTTGCGCAGTTTTGCGTCCTTTTTCTCCTGTTCCAGCTCCTCCTCAAGCTCGGTCATACCGGAAAGGTCTGCCGAACGCATTAGAGTTTTCATACCGACATACATAGTAACACCGAAATTAACAACACCGCGGAAAATAGGAAGCCCTAAGAGCTTGCATTTTTTAGCTGGATTCGGGAAATTAACATCCTCAGTAGTGATAGATTTATCAGGAGTCCTTACCGCGAGAACAGTACGTTCAGGGCCTTTCATCATAATACCCTCGATAACTGCCTGACCGCCTATAGAAGTTTTTTTACATACATTACAATTTTCTTTGCTCATTTACTGTATCCTTTCTTAAGTCGAGAAAAATCTCACCTTATTCCCCCGAAGAAACATCAAACTCAGCTTTTTCACTCTTTATTTCAGGCTTGATATACGGCAAAACGATTGTAACCGTTGTACCTGCACCTTCTTTAGAGTCAACCATTAAAATACCGTCGTGCTGTTTTATAATTTCATCAGCGATAGCAAGGCCGATTCCCGAACCTCTTACGGTATTATTAGCTTTATAAAATTTCTCTTTTACCTTTGATAAATCCTCAGCGGCAATACCGCAGCCCATATCGCTGACACGTACCTGAACATACACGTCATACTGTGATGCCTCGACCATTACTGTGCCTGAATTGCCTGAGTATTTAATAGCATTATCAATAATATTTATAAACACTTGTTTGAGTCGCGCCGGGTCAGCCATAACAGGCGGTAACATTTCAGGATAGATAAATTCAAGATCCAGCCCCTTCTTCTCAGCCTCTGATGTGTACATAAGAACTGCTTCGCCAAGCTCGGCTAAAATATCAACCTTTTCTTTTCTTATCTGCAATCTTCCTGACTGCATACGTGAGAAATCAAGCAAATCTTCAACCAGTCCCGAAAGACGTCCTACCTCGCCGTTGATTACATCAACGCCTTTGCGGACTAACTCATCATCAATTCCTACAGAAGATTTAACAGTTTCCGACCAACCCTGAATTACGGTAAGAGGAGTGCGAAGCTCGTGAGAAACGCTTGAAATAAAGTCGTTTTTAAGCTTCTCGGTGCTTTCAAGCTCCGATGCCATATAGTTGATAGTATCGCAGAGCTTACCGATTTCATCAGCATCATTAACAGGTAATCTGTCATCAAAATTTCCGTTTGCAATACGAAATGCGGTAGTAGTAATCGCCTTTATAGGCTCCAAGATTGATTTTAAGAAAAGCATACCCGATGCTACGGTTACTATGATAATAGTAGCACCGATTGCAATAAGAACAAGAATATTAAAAAATACGGTACGCTCAATTTTTTCGAGCGAAACAATAAATCTTATAGCGCCGACTCTTGTGCCGTTGTATTTCGGCATCAGCGCGGTTTTCGCCATTATTTTTTCGCCGTTTGCATTCTTGCCTGTATACGAGCCGTAGGTTGTATCCTTGCGGAAGGCTTCAAGGTAATCTTGATAAGTATCATCGTTATTTATATAACCCTTTGACGAGATAAAAGCATCACCTTCAGAGTTTATAAACTGAACTTCGACAACATTTTTATCGGTATAGGAATTTATAAATTCCTTAGCTGCGTTTTCAAACTCAGCGGAAGTTCCTGTTGATTTCTCGCGCATAAATTCAGCACAGGAATTTATACGCGAATCAAGGTTATTACTTACCGATGTATAATAATAATTTCTTACAAAAACGCCGAGTATAATCTCAGCTAAAATCACAACTAAAACAACGACACCGACAATATTGATAAGCCATCGTCTTTTTAAACCCTTGACTTGCAGGTCATCGGGATTGATATTTATATCATATTTCATTATCGGCACCGCCCTTTCTTTAAGCACTCTGTAAGTACAGTTATTTTCGGTATTAAATCACCGGCTATATTGCCTTACGGCAGTGATGTACGCATTAAAATGCGTGCGATATTTGACCTTACGGTCAAGGTTGGACATCGCCCGCGGCGATAAATTGAAAAATATATTTTAATTTAAACACTTCTCAGACCGCGAGTCATAAATTATAAATCAACGGAATTTGCTATCGTATATTGCCTTTCATCGCTCACGACTCAACATTCCATTTATATCCTCTTCCCCAGACAGTAACGACATATCTCGGCTCTGACGGATCGTCCTCGATTTTCATACGAAGTCTGCGGATATTAACATCAACGATTTTTTCCTCGCCGATAAAGGATTCGCCCCATACACGTTTGAGAATATCCAGACGGTCAACAGGCTGACCTGCGGCTGAGAAAAGATACTCAACAATCTGAAATTCCACAGGGGTAAGCTCAATTTCGATACCTCTTTTAACAAGAGTTCTTCTACGTAAATTAAGCGCAAAATCACCGATTACGATTTCATCGGAAACAACTGAGCTGCTTGTTTTTGCATTAAGCATTTCAACACGTCGGTTAAGCGAGTCAACACGGGCTACAAGCTCAGTTGGCGAAAACGGCTTTGTCATATAGTCGTCAGCACCCATCATAAGCGCCGAGACCTTATCCATCTCCTGAGATTTTGCAGTAAGCATAATAATGCCGACAGTAGGATTTTTCGCTCTTATCTGCTTGCAGACACTGAGTCCGTCAATGCCCGGCATCATAATGTCAAGCAGCACCACCTGAAAATCATCGGTTGCAAAAAACAGGTCAAGTGCATCTTCGCCGTTGCCTGCCTCGACAGTTTCATAGCCTGCTCTTTTTAAGTTGATTACAACAAATTCTCTGATTGCTGCCTCATCTTCAACTACAAGTATTTTTTTCATATTATAGTTCCTTTCGGCTTACAAAAGTATAATATTATCTTTCAGATATTCAACTGTGACTTTATTTTCCGATACCGCTTTTTCATTAACCTTAACGGCATAGACATATTCGTCATCAGATTTAATCTCGGTATAATTTCTGCTATTCTTATTAAAATCGGATTTTAAGAAAACTCTTATTGAAAACAGAGTTTCGCCGTAAGTGCGGTTTGTAAAATCCCATTCGCAGAAGGTACGCTCTCTGTCCTCAAGGTTACGTTTGGCTGTGATTTTACCAAGCCAGGTAGCCGGAGTTCCGATAAAATAATTATCGGCGGTATTTATAAAGCCGCAATTTTTTCGCTCGCCGAGTGTTATGCCGCTGAACTCATACCATTCGGTAAAGTAAACCCTTTCAGTTGCGTCTTCAAGCGTATCATACCCCTGACATACATAGGTTTTCGGGATTTCAACCTTGCCGTCTTTATTGATATCGCGACTTCCGATAAGCGAATCGCGATAGGTTATATCGGTTGACTTTGTTCCCGCGTTATAAAAGCTTGATTTGAGCGTTTCATCATAATAGAAAACCTCGGTAATCATCGCGGAAGCCTCTACAAACGCATCAACGAAAACTGCATTTTTATTATCCGCAATCTCAGACACCGCAATATTTGAAAAAGAAACGATACTGCTGTCAAAATTAACTGTTCCAAGAGATACAGGCACACCGTCATTATCATAGCTGAAGCTTACAAGCTTTGCGGAAACGGTTTTCTTTATCGGGCTGTCTTTCGACTCATTTGAAACATTCTCGGTTTCGCTCGCGATTTTAAAGAGAAGAACCTGGGGTTTTTCAGCTCCGACAACATCGCCGACGCAGTAATCGGTATAGCGCTCCTGAGCGAGCAGTGTTACCTCATTGTTATCGTATTTATAAACGCCGAGCTCCTGCTCCTGGACGTTATAAAGCTTACTTCCGATAAAAATTTCGACATCATTATCACCGCAGACATCATGAAATTCAACCCGGTCGATACCTGTACCCGAAATTTCGGTATCATATTTCGATTCCCACTCTTTCTCGTTATATGCGAGAAGATTCATATGAACAGTGGTGACTTTTTTATCAGTTGTCTGATAGAAAACCAGCGCTTCATTATGCCCGTCGCCGTTGAAATCACGGATAATGATTGCATTTCGGTATTTACCTGATGAAGGATAAGCAAGCTCGTAATCAGCGCTTACCTTTGAAAGCGCCTCTTCGATCTCTACTAAGTCACCCGAAGATTTAGGCGGTGATAGCAGCGAAACAGGATTTGAGAAAAAGCCTGTACAGCTTGTCATTAAAAGCATCATAGTGATACTGAGTATTAATACAAATATTCTTTTTTTCAATCCGTTTCACTCCTTTTTCGTCAATTTTTATTCAATACACCAAAAGTTTTTGTAGGGCGCTTTGCACTCAAACCGCCGTTTTAATTCATCGCCGTAGGCGATACCGAAACTAGCCTGCAAGAGCTAATGTCTCGTGCTTAATCAATGTACTCTTCCATTGAGCTGAATTTATAATCGCCGTTTTTCAACAAATCAAAATTCTTAAGTGCTGCCGCTGTACCGAGGGCTACACAGGTTTTCGGATTTTCAACTGAATTTACCTTTACCCCTGTAAACTCGCTGATGAACTCAGAAAGTCCGTACAACTGCGAGCCGCCACCGATAAGTGTAATACCGTCACGCTGGATATCTCCTACAACCTCAGGCGGTGATTTTTCAATTACGCTCTGAATATTACGGCAGATATTCTGCGCCGCATCATAAAGTGCGGTAATCATCTCACTGGTATTAATCTCAAAGGTCTGTGGCATACCTGTAAACTGATGTTGACCTTTAGCGGTTAAGGTAAGCTCAAGCGGACGAGGCTTTACACAGCCAATCTGTGCTTTAATTTGCTCAACCGTATGAGGACCTACAATAACGTTATGCTCAAATTTTATGTATTTTTCAATTTCTCTGTTAAAATAATCACCTGCAATACCAATTGACTCGGACTTTACAAGTCCGCCTAAAGACAGCGTTGCGATATCGGTAGTTCCTGCACCGATATCAACAATAACCGAGCCTTTTGGAGTGGTAAAATCCATTCCGAGACCGATAGCCGCCGCTACAGGGCCGTCAAGCGTACAGACATCTCTCGCACCTGCCTCGATACAGGCATTAATAAGCGAACGGCGCTGCATACTTGTAATACCGCTGGGAGTAGCGACCATAAGGCGCGCTTTAAGCAAATTATTACCTGCAACCTCCGAGATAAACGCGGTAAGCATATTCTGCGCCATTTCATAATCAGCGATAACGCCTTCAATAATAGGTCTTACCGCAGTAACCGAGTCGGGGGTGCGCCCAATCATTTTGTAAGCGTCAGTACCTGCCGCGATAAGCTCATTTGTATAAGTCTGGTAAGATATTGCTGAATGTTCATCAAGCACAACCGATTTGCCTGAAGCTATAACAGTTCTTAATGAACCTAAGTCAATTCCGTAACCGTTAGCCATTTTGTCACTCACTTTTCTTGAATTTATATATAAACATAATTACTCATATTATCATATAGGTATATATAGTACATTATATTACATTTACGCGAATAATACAAGCATTTTTATAATCGAAATTCAGGAATTTTCATACAAAAACACGCCTGAGAAAAACAGGCGTGTTTTAATTATCAATTATATCTTTCGTGAGTAATAACATTCACGGTTGCATTGGTAGCCCAATTGTTGAAATAACAGTATTTTTCAGGAAATTCATTTAGAATATCCTCTTCAAGCTCTTCGATTTTTAAAATTTTGCCTTTAATATAGTCATCAAGACGCTCACCGCAGTAACAAATGCGCTGTTTAAGTCCGCCGATTCTTATATCCTGAACATCAAAGCCGAAAGGCTTGTTATTCTCAAACCACACTTTTTTATATGCCTTATAAAACTCATCAAGACGGCTAAACATATCTTGATACTCGCTGACAAGCCTTTTCAGTTCCTTTTTGTCGTCGCGGCGATAAGCCTCTCTTGTGCGCTTGCCGATTGTGTATTTTAACTGCAAAAAGCTACAAAGCTTAGCATAAAAATCAAAAAGATAGCCATAATCCTTATTGTTTTTATGTTTTTTAAGCTTTTTCTCGCACTCGTCATAACGCGGCTCAAATCCGTCATCAATTGTACAATCCAAAATTCCGTTAAACGGATCATTATAAAACATATATTTTTCAGGATTTAAATTACTGTTTTTCTCCAGTCCGCAAGTATCAGGCAGGTCAAGAAGCATAAAATCATCAAAAGGTATGCCGAATTCCTTCAAAAATCCCGCCTTGATTTCCTCTTCGTCTGTAATTCCTTTAGCATACATCGAGGCGTAATAAAGAGATGGTAGAACAGCATAATTTGAGCATTCTTTACCGTCATCTCCCCAAAGAGTAAAAATTACATTTTCTATTCCGTTATCAACAAGCGAAGGCATAGCAGCCTTTATAGTGTCTATCGAAAATAAATTTCTCGGTGCAAAACCGTTCCAGCACCAAAGTCCGCCGGCAAACCAGATTTCATTATCAAACTGCTTATGAGCGACAATCATATTGTCATATCGTGATCTGTCTTTTGCGTAATAGTCCCAGTAGATAAGACCTAACTCTTTTGGCACAAGCGAGGTTATTTTCTCATCAATTTTTATATTTTCTGCATAATAATGCCCATCTCCTGCGAGACGGAAGAACATATCGCTCCACATTATCGACTTGAAACCGTACTTCTCTGCTATTTCGCAAACTCTTTTTAAGTGATTAAGCAAAATTTCAAACCTATTTTGATAGCCGTTTATATCAAGATATTTTCCGAGTCCAACCATATGCGCTTCGTCCATACCGATATTTACAACTCTTGAAGTTAAGCACTCGGAAAGAGTGGCGAAAATATCTTCGATAAGCTTGTATGTGCGCTCATCACCTGCAAGCAGAATGTCGTGGACATCTCTGTAATCATTATAAGCTCTCCAGCGAACAATACCGTTTAAATGCGCGAGAGTCTGAATACAGGGAATAAGCTCAATATTATGCTCAGCTGCATATTTATCAATCTCTTTTAATTCAGATTTAGAATATCTACCACGAAGATAGCCAAAGAAAGGCTGATTATTAACTTCAAAAGTATCTTCGGTGTAAAGCATAAGGGTGTTATAACCCAATCGCTCTAAAATATCGATATACTTCTTCACCGATTCCACTTTCATAACCGCATTTCTCGAACAGTCAAGCATTACTCCAAAATGTTTGAAATTCATAATATACCCCTACTTTTACTTAAATATTTTTCCGCCGATTATTCGGCAGGAGATATCAAATTCATCATCAATTATAAGCAAATCCGCATCATACCCTTGCGCGATTTTGCCTTTGTTAAGTCCCAGCAATTTTGCAGGAGTTTCGGTTGCCATTTTTACTGCAGAGCAAAACGGAATACCGATTTCCACCGCTTTTTTCACACATTGTAAAAGGGTAAAGCTGCTGCCTGCAATAGTGCCGTCTTTTAGTCTCGCCTCGCCGTTTTCAAGGTAAACTTTAAGCCCTCCCGACTCATACTCGCCGTCAGGCAACTGAGCACAAGCAAGGCTGTCGCTGATTAAAATGAGGCGCTCATCACCGAACAGGCTATAAGCCATACGCACCATTGACGGCGAAACATGAAGACCGTCACAGATAAGCTGAGCATAAATCTTTTTATCAAAAGCTGCGCCGACAGGCCCTGTTTCACGATGATGTAAAGACGACATTGCATTAAACATATGAGTAAGGCAGATAGCGCCGTTTTCTATTGCTTCGACAGCAGTTTTGTAATCACAGTCGGTATGACCCCTTGAAACAATTCACATAACCGACACCGCTTTTATAAACTCCTTACAACCCATTTTCTCAGGAGCAAGAGTTATCATTTTTACATTTTTAAACTGCAAAAACTCATCAACAGACGGGTTTTTAATAAATTTTTCATTCTGTGCGCCTCTGTATTTTTCGCTTACATAAGGCCCTTCAAGATGGAAACCCAGAATCTGCGCTCCGTCAAAATCAGTTTTAGCATTGCAAACCTTTTTGAGTGACTCGCAATCCATTGTCATAGTCGTCGGCAAAAAAGAAGTTGTGCCGTTTTCAGCATAAAGACGGCATAAATCTTCAAAATCAGCGTCCATTGTATCAACACCGCCGATGCCGTGGGTATGAATATCAATAAGCCCTGGGATTACGCTATTACCACGCGCATCAAGGTCGCCGGTAACGGTATTTTCGCCGACAGAAGTTATTTTTCCGTCAGCAATATGAATACTGCATAACCGACAATCGATTTTCGCATTATATATTACCATTTCTCTCACCTTTATCTACTTAATTTCGATAATGTCTTTACCGTCGTGGCTTATGCGGTGAAGAGTGCCGTCGGCAAAATAATAAAAATTATTTTCATCAATAGAAATACCGCTTGCAGCACTATCGGCAACTACTTTCGGCTCATATTCTTCATCGGACAAAATGCTGTTTATATCAGCATAATAAGTCTTTTTGCCGTTGGTATAAACTGCGTAAGAGCCGAAAATTGCGTACTCGGTTACTTCGGTGATTTCGGTTTTCAAAATCTCTTTATCCTTAAGCATTGCGGATACTAATTTACCGTTTTCAATATAGAAAATATACTGTCCGTCGATTGCAATTTTCTCAGCTTTCGCGGTGATAAACACCTCATTATCATCGCCGTTGAAGCTTACTTTCCTGATGTTACCCTCACCGTCGATGAAATAAATCTTTTTATAATAAACCGCGTATTCCTTTACCTCGTTTTCGCTGACAACGGCTGAAGTTGTATCATTCTGCATTGAATATTTTATAAGCGAGCCGTTTTCATCAATATAGAAAAGCAACGAGCCGACAACGAGCGGATTTTTAGCATAATCTTTAACCTTCTGAACACTCTCACCTGACCAATTGCAACGGTAAAGCGCATTTTCATCGGTATAATAATAAGCATTGCCGAGCACCTGTAAAAATCCCTGACCCTTATCCGAGATTTTCTCCGACACCTTCGGGTCATCGGTTTCGGTTCTGTAAATCCCTTTGCTTTCGGGATATGTATAGAACAAAAATCCCTCATCCTCTAATACATACCCTCCGTTACAAAGGTTTGCGGAATAATTTCCGGCAGTGCCCGAAACCACCTCAGTCGGGGTAGAATAAATAACTGCCGAAACAGCAATAATAACCAATATAACGAAGCCTAAAAAGCAACCAACGATTAATTTTGTTTTGTTTTTCATTTTTTTAATTCCTTTTCATTAGTAGAATTATTATAACATTGTTTTTAACAAATTAATAGTAGAAATTTTATTAATTTTTAGTTAACAACGTGAATTTTAAATATTTTTTGAAAAAAATTCTTAATACCTATTGAAAAGTAGACTAAAAAGGTATATTATATATGTACATTAAGGTATATTATATATGTACATTTAAAAATAACACTCAATTTTATATAAACGAAAGAAGGATAAACGAATGGAAAAACGATTTGTTTATGCCGATAATGCCGCAACTACCGCTATTACCGAGCCGGTAAAAGAGACAATTATCAAAGCGCTTGATATTTACGGAAATCCTTCAAGCCTTTATTCGCTCGGCGGCGAGGCAAAAACTGCGATCGAAACCGCAAGAGAAACTATAGCAAATTGCATAGGCGCAAAGCCGAATGAGATTTACTTTACCTCCTGCGGCTCTGAGAGTGACAACTGGGCTATCAAAGGTGCTGCTGAGATTATGGCTGCAAAAGATAAAAACCATATTATCTCAACTGCTTTCGAGCATCACGCGGTGCTCCACCCGTTGCAGACTCTTGAGAAAAAAGGATATGATGTAACTTACTTGCCTGTTTACGAAAACGGTATTGTAAAACCGGAGGACCTCGAAAATGCAATTACCGATAAAACAGGTCTTGTTACAATAATGTTTGCCAACAATGAAATCGGCACTATTCAGCCAATAAAAGAGCTTGGCGAAATCTGCAAAAAGCACAAAGTGCTTTTCCACGTTGACGCGGTGCAGGCTTTCGGCAATGTTCACATTGATGTAAATGAACTCGGCATTGATATGATGTCAGTTTCGGGACATAAAATTCACGCGCAAAAGGGTATCGGTTTTCTGTATATCAGAAGCGGTGTGAGAGTCAAGAATTTTCTTGAAGGCGGCGCTCAGGAGCGCGGCAAGCGTGCAGGTACTGAAAATGTTCCGTCAATTCTCGGTTTTGCAAAAGCGGCTGAGCTTGCTGTAAACGGTATTGACCAGCGTGCGGAATATGTAACAAAGCTTAGAAATAAATTTATTGACGGCGCACTCAAAATTGAGCGTTCACGTCTTAACGGTGACCGCGAAAAACGTTTGCCGGGTAACGCGAATATCTCGTTTGAAGGTGTTGAGGGTGAAAGCTTGCTTTTACTTCTTGATATGAACGGTATTTCGGCTTCTTCAGGCTCTGCTTGTACATCAGGCTCGCTCGACCCGTCACACGTTCTGCTTTCAATCGGTCTTAAACACGAAGTAGCGCACGGCTCACTTAGAATTTCACTTAACGAATTCAACACCGAGGAAGATGTTGATTATATACTTGAAAAATTACCGCCTATCATTGATAGGCTCAGAATGATGTCCCCGTTATGGGAAAAGATTAAAAAGGAAGAGGGTAATAAATAATGTATACTGAACAGGTTATGGAGCATTTTGCAAACCCAAGAAACGTCGGCGAAATTGAAAATGCCGACGGCATCGGCGAGGTTGGTAACGCAAAATGCGGAGATATTATGAAAATGTATATCAAGGTTGATAACGATGTTATCACAGATGTAAAATTCAAAACATACGGCTGCGGAAGTGCGATCGCAACTTCTTCAATCGCAACCGAGATGATTAAGGGCAAGACTATAACTGAAGCACTCGAGCTTTCAAACAAAGCTGTTGTTGAGGCGCTCGGCGGACTTCCGGCTCATAAAATTCATTGCTCGGTGCTCGCGGAGCAGTCAATCAAAGCGGCTATCGCTGATTACTACACACGTCAGGGCATTGACCCTGAGCCGATTGTCGGTAAAATTCCTGATTGTGAAGACGGTCACTGCCATTAATGAGGTGTGCTATGGAATACACATATAAAACAAGCGGCACTTGTGCGCGAGAGATTTCTTTTGAAGTTGAGGACGGAAAGGTTAAAAAAGTTAGCTTTTTCGGCGGTTGCAACGGCAACTTGAAAGGTATAGCCTCGCTTGTTGAGGGTATGGAAATTGACGAGGTAATCAAAAGACTTGAGGGTCTTAAATGCGGTTTTAAACCGACCTCCTGCCCTGACCAGTTAGCTAAGGCGCTTTTAACTTTAAAAGATAAATAGAGCTTTAAGTTCGATGATCTTAAATTATTAGACAGATATTTAAAAAATGCGGTTCATTTTGAACCGCATTTTTGTTTTTCACAGCCTTAGCAATGCCTCCTTTAGTCTCCACCTTTTTGGGGTGTTATGTCAATAGCAGACCGAAAATTTTTTAGCCCCTCTGAAGCCCTTTATTTATGAGGGTTTCAGAGGGGTTAAATTTCTTCCATTATTTTACATTTGGTTTACATAAAACGTTGATGCGGCCCCCAATCCCAATTTTCCCTCAGAAAAGTGTGATTTTCTCTTAATTATTCGCTCAGAAAAGTGTGATTTTATTAAATTATTCGCTCAGAAAAGTGTGATTTTGTGTTGATTTTTTTATTTTATTTGTATATAATATAATCAAAGACTATATTACGGAGGTAACATTTATGTATTTAAAACGAAAAATTGATACGTATTTAATAAACTGGAAAAACAACGAAAACAGAAAACCTCTCATTGTAAAAGGTCCCAGACAAATTGGGAAAACTGAATCGATTAAAAAATTTGCAAAAG
>JBGVHY010000115.1:0-2400 GCA_045122755.1 Acutalibacteraceae bacterium
AAACCGGAGCAATCGTCACCGCCGAGAAAACAATAGCCGTTGATAGTAATAATAGCAATAATCTTTTCATTTTATACACCCTTCTTTCGTTAGCATTATAACACAGTGTTTTAAAAATGTCTATACAAAAAAGCCGTGCTATAAGCACGACCTATTTCATTAATTCATCTGTAAGACGCATAATCTCAGGAGCGATTTTTTCGCGTTCTTTCTTAACAATATAGCTGTAAATCGGATAAGCAACCGATAAAACTGCGATACCGACAACGCCGACAACCACACCGAGAATAAATAAGCTTTTCGCCCAAACCATACAACAGCTCATTCCTATTCCCATAATCAGCGTTCCGATTATTCCTAGAACAAGCGAATATGCAGTTGCCTTTTTTACGACGCTCCTGTCAAGTCGTCGCAACTGCTCCATTTTATCCTCTTCAGGCGGTAAGTATTTTTTTCTGATTTTCTCTATTTCTTCTTGCTGTTTTGCAGAATAAGTATAGCTAAAGGCTTCATTTTCATTCTTATTTTCCATTACTTTTAATTCCTTTCATTTTAGAAATTGCATTACAGACCATAAAAATACCGATAAGACCGAGGATAATACCCGGTAACATCATATTCTCGCCGATAGTGATACCGAAATATGTACCGGCCTCGATTGCGCCCATAGCAAAGCTCATACCTGCACCCATTATAAGCACCCCGATTATGCCAAATATAATACCGAATACATTCGCAGGGCGCTTAACCTTCTTATCAAGTGCTTTTAACTCGTCAAGCTTGGTGTTCTCTTTTTCAGTGTACTGTGTGCGGATTTTCTGTGCAATAAAGTTCTGATCGTTCTGATTCATATTTAATACCTCTTTCGTTTTTGTTTTAGTTTACATTTGCAATTATAAAGACGATATGTTTTCAAGATTTTTAAAAAATGTTTCCGTTTTGTTAAAATGAAATTTTTATATAAAAAAGCTCCCTTGTGTAAAGGGAGCTTTCATCCGTCATTCCTACGGCTTGCACCTTCCCACCCTAGGAAGGCTTACACTACTATCTCTGCCTTGCTTCCGCCTGACTTTTCTTTGCGGACGACAATCATTTTATCAATTCTCTCTTTAAGCTCTGCTACATGAGAGATTATGCCGACTAGGCGGTTGCTCTCTGATAACAACATCAGCGCTGAAATCGCTTGCGAGAGCGAATCATCATCGAGCGAGCCGAAGCCTTCATCGACAAACATAGTATCAATCCTTATACCGCCTGCGCTGGACATAATTTCATCCGACATACCTAGCGCAAGCGATAAAGATGCCTTAAACGACTCACCGCCTGAAAGCGTTTTAACACTACGTTCAGAGCCGTTATAATGGTCTACAACATTAAGCTCAAGACCGCTCTGGCTTTTCTTTGCATCGGCAACCGAACTGCGCTTAAGCTCATACTGACCGCCTGTCATAATCATCAGCCTTGTATTTGCGCGTCTGATAATTCGGTCAAAATAAGTCATCTGAATATAAGTTTCAAGCATAATTTTCTGCTTTCCGCTTAAATTGCCGTTCGCAGTATCCGAAAGTGAAACAACGAGACCGCGCTTTTTCTCAGCGCTTTCAAGCTCCTTGGATTTGAGCTTTAAATTCTCAACAACACTTTTATTCACAGAAATTCGGGTTTTGATTTTATCAAGCTCGCTTGTAATTTCTGCTTTTTCCTGCTTTAACTCATCAAGGCGTTTGGTGTATGCTGAGATATCAATATCTTTTTCGCCTTTCACCTGATTTTCGAGCACTTTAATTCCGCCGTCGAGCACATCGACCTGTGACTTTAACTCATTAAATCTTTCAAGTGCCGTATCATACGATTTTTGCAGTTCAGCACGCTCATTTTCAAGCGTTTTAAGATTAAGCTTTGCTTTTTCGAGCGTATCAAATTCCAAGTTTTCGCGCAGTTTTTTCGACTCGTCTTCGGCATTTTTGATATCAGCCGAAATTGCACTCAAAAGGCTTACCGCCTCGGTAAGACGCTGTTCATTTTCAGCGTTTGTTTTTTCTATAAGCGGTATTTCTTTTTCAATTTTCTGCTTTTCTTCAGACTGTTTTTGCAAAATTTCAAGCTGTTTTTCCGCCTCGTCTGCTTTTATTTTCAGCTCGTCGCAGTATTCAAAAATCTTTTCCTTGATTTGCTTAAATTCGCACTTGCCGATAAGCTCGAAAACGGCTATTTCGGTCTGTTTTTTTAGTTCCTTAACCTGACCGTCAGCTTTACCGCATTCAAGACTTTTCTGCTCCGCTGTCTTGCGGGCGCTTTCCATCTCTTGTTTTGCGGTTTTTAGCTCGCTTTCACTCGGCGCTTTATCCGACAATGTTGCAAGACTTGGATGAGAAATCGAACCGCAAACAGGGCATTTTT
>JBGVHY010000116.1:0-2037 GCA_045122755.1 Acutalibacteraceae bacterium
TTTGATGGATAAACACGATACAGTTGGTATCGACTGCGTTGCTATGTGTGTTAACGATATAATATGTTGCGGTGCAAAACCGTTGTTTTTCCTTGATTATGTTGCAGTAGGCAAAAACGTTCCGGAAAGAGTAGCTGCAATCGTTTCGGGTGTTGCTGAGGGTTGCGTTCAGTCTGGAGCTGCTTTAATCGGTGGTGAAACTGCTGAAATGCCTGGCTTTTATCCTGTTGATGAATACGATTTAGCCGGTTTCTCAGTTGGTGTTGTTGATAAATCTAAAATCCTTGATAATTCAAAAATCAAAGCAGGAGACGTTATCATCGGTATTCCTTCAAGCGGTGTTCATTCAAACGGTTTTTCGCTTGTAAGAAAAGTATTTGATGTTGAAAATAACGATATTAAAACTCCTGTAGCTGAGCTAAGCGGTAAATCAATTGGTGAAACACTTCTTACTCCAACTAAGATTTATGTTAAACCTATGACAGCACTCTTTGAAGAAGTTACAGTTAAAGCGGTTTCTCATATCACAGGCGGCGGTTTCTACGAGAATATTCCGAGAAGCTTGCCAAAAGGCTTTACTGCAAAAATTGAAAAAAGTGCAGTTAAAGTGCTTCCGATTTTTGACCTTATCGCTAAAACAGGTAATATTCCTGAAAGAGATATGTTTAACACATTTAATATGGGCGTTGGTATGAGCATTGTTGTTGATAAAAATGATGCTGATAAGACTCTAGAAATTTTAAAAGCAAACGGTGAAAATCCTTATATTATCGGTGAAATTATTGAATCCGATGAGAGAGTGGTAATATGCTAAAGAATATTGTTGTCTTAGTTTCAGGCGGTGGAACTAATCTTCAAGCATTGATAGATGCGCAGAAGAACGGTGTTATTAAAAACGGTAAAATTTCGCTTGTTATTTCGTCTAAAGAGGGTGTTTATGCACTCGAACGAGCTGAAAAAAACGGCATTAAGACTTTAGTTTTACCTCGCAAAGATTATGCTGACAATAAATCTTATAGTGAGGCTCTTTTGAAGGTCCTCGAAAACGAGCAGGCTGATTTAATTGTGTATGCCGGCTTTATGACAATACTTGATGATTGCGTTTGTCAGAAGTATGAGAATAAAATGATGAATGTTCATCCGGCGCTTATTCCGTCATTCTGCGGAAAAGGTTACTATGGATTGCACGTTCACGAGGCAGTTTTACAAAGCGGGGTAAAAGTTACAGGTGCTACTGTTCATTTTGTAACTGCAGTTTGTGATGGCGGACCTATTATTATTCAAAAGGCTGTCGATGTAAAAAACGGTGACACCCCTGAAATTTTGCAGAAAAGAGTTATGGAAGAAGCAGAGTGGAAGATACTTCCAAAGGCTGTTTCGCTTTTCTGTGAAGACAGAATCACCATCAAAGACAGCATAGCTTATATAGACTAATCGAGATTTTGGAGGATTTGCAAATGAAAGCAATTGATATCTATGAAGAACTTAAAAATAACGATTATCCAGGCAGAGGTATTGTTATAGGTAAGTCAGAAGACGGCAAAAATGCGGTCACAGCTTATTTTATTATGGGAAGAAGCGTAAACTCAAGAAACAGAGTTTTCGTTGAAACTGAAGACGGCATAAAAACAGAAGCTTTTGACCCTTCGCTTCTTACTGACCCGCACCTTATTATCTATTCTCCTGTTAGAGTTTTAGGCAACAAAACTATCGTTACTAATGGCGACCAGACCGATACAATTTATGATTTAATGAATCAGCAGATGACTTTTGAGCAGTCGCTCAGAACTCGCGAGTTTGAGGATGATGCGCCTAACTACACCCCTCGTATTTCCGGCATTATGAAAGTTGATAATGGTGATTATAATTACGCTATGTCAATATTAAAATCTAATGACGGCGATCCTTCCTCTTGCCAGAGATTTACTTATTCTTATAACACTCCTAAAAACGGTGAAGGTCACTTTATACATACATATCAGGGTGACGGTAATCCGCTTCCTTCGTTCAGCGGTGAACCTAAAAAAGTAAATATTC
>JBGVHY010000117.1:0-12197 GCA_045122755.1 Acutalibacteraceae bacterium
ATACCTTTTTATAAAAATCCTTTTCATTGATAGTGCCGATAATGTTATCAATACTTTCTTTATAAACCGGAAGCCTTGAATATCCCGACTGGGAAAACACCTTAGCAATCTCAGAGTTTGAAGCGCCGTATTCAACCGCAACAACATCAACTCGCGGAGTGAAAATATCAACCGCTTCAACATCATTAAACTCAATAGCACTTCGGATAAGCTCACTTTCCTCACTGCCGAACTCGCCTTGCGATTCAGCCTCGTCAACAAGTGTTAAAATCTCATTTTCAGTAGCCGATGTTACACCTTTTGATTTAAAAAGCTTGCTTCCGAGCTTTTTGAAAAGTGAGAAAAAGTAGTTAAGCGGTGTAAAAATCACCATAAAGAATGAAATTGAAGCGCTTACTGCCAATGCAAAGCTTTCTGCGTTTTCTTTCGCAACATTTTTCGGTGTAATCTCACCGAAAATAAGCACCACAACCGTAATAACAATTGTAGAAAGAGTTGCACCAAAATCCTTGCTTATGTTTTCGATAAAAAACAAAGTTGCGATTGAAGAAAGCCCGATGTTTACAATATTGTTGCCGACAAGAATCGTTGTAAGCAGTTTATCGTAATTCTCGGAAAGACGCAATACGCGAGCTGCTTTTTTGCTGCCCTCATTCGCAAGCGTTTTCATCGCAACGCGGTTAAGCGAGGTAAAAGCGGTTTCGGTTGCCGAAAAGTAAGCCGAAAACGCAATACAAATAAACATCAATACGATTTGATAAATACTGTCACTATCCATAACGGATTAAATCACACTCCAAAAATATAATTTTACGAGCGCATTATAACATAAAACTTTATAATATGCAAATATTTTTTAAACTTCTTGACTTGTTTTATAAAGGGTGGTATAATTTTTCGTATATATAAAATGAAAAGAAAATGAAAAAGAATATAAAATTACGGAGGAAACTTATGAACAACGTTCCTGAGATTTTCGGCTCAATGGTGTTTAACGACACCGTTATGAAAGAGCGACTGCCTAAAGAAATTTATAAAGCAGTCCGCGAGACCATCGAGGAAGGCGCACCGCTTACCAGAGAAGTTGCAAACGTTATCGCAAACGCAATGAAAAAATGGGCAATTGAGCTTGGCGCAACTCATTATACTCATTGGTTCCAGCCGATGACCGGCACTACTGCCGAAAAACACGACAGCTTTATCTCGCCTGACGGCAAGGGTAATGTTATTATGGAATTTTCGGGCAAAGAGCTTATCAAAGGTGAATCTGATGCTTCTTCATTCCCGAACGGCGGAACAAGAGCAACTTTTGAGGCTCGCGGTTACACCGCATGGGACCCGTCGTCTTATGCTTTTGTTAAGGAAGGCTCGCTCTATATCCCAACTGCTTTCTGTTCTTACACAGGCGAGGCGCTTGATAAGAAAACTCCGCTGTTGCGTTCGATGGAGGCTATAAATACCGAGGCTATGAAGATTTTACGTCTTCTCGGCAATAAAACCGCTAAGTCTATTTGCACAACAGTAGGTCCTGAACAGGAATACTTTATTATTGATGAAGAGGTTTATTTAAAACGTCCTGATTTAATGCTTACAGGCAGAACTCTTTTCGGCGCGAAACCGCCGAAAGGGCAGGAATTAGATGACCAGTATTACGGTCAGTTAAAGCCAAGAATTATTGAGTATATGGCTGACCTTGATAATGAGCTTTGGAAACTCGGTATCAATTCAAAGACTAAGCATAACGAGGTAGCTCCTGCTCAGCACGAAATGGCGCCTGTTTATACAACTACCAATGTTGCAACCGACCATAACCAGCTTACAATGGAGGTTATGAAAAAGGTTGCTAAAAAGCATGGACTTGTTTGTCTGCTTCATGAGAAACCGTTTGCAGGTGTAAACGGCAGCGGTAAGCATAACAACTGGTCTATTGCTACAAATGACGGCGAAAATCTTCTTAATCCGGGCAAAACCCCGGCTGAAAATGCTCAGTTTATGCTTTTCCTTGCGGCTATTATCCGCTCGGTTGACAAGTATCAGGAGTTGTTGCGCATCTCTGTTGCATCAGCTGGTAATGACCACCGCTTGGGTGCTAATGAAGCTCCGCCGGCTATCGTTTCAATGTATCTCGGTGATGATTTGCAGGAGGCGCTTGACGCCGTTGAAACCGGCTCAGCCGCTGAGCATCATCAGAAACAGATGATGGATTTAGGTGTAAGCTTGCTTCCTAAATTTAAAAAGGATACAACTGACAGAAACAGAACTTCTCCATTTGCTTTTACGGGTAATAAGTTTGAGTTCAGAAGTCTTGGTTCTTCCGCTTCAATTGCTGATGTTAATACTGTTCTTAATACAATCGTTGCGGATTCGCTTGCTGATTTCTATGAGATTTTAAAGGATTCAAATGATATTGTTTCCGATGTAATGCTTATCGCTAAGGAGAACATCTTAGCACATAAACGCGTTATCTTCGGTGGCGACGGTTATTCAAAGGAATGGGAAGAAGAGGCACAGCGCAGAGGTCTTGCAAATCTTAAAACAACCCCTGAGGCATTGGCTCATCTGCTTGATGATAAAAATATCCGTATGTTTGAGCGTTTTGGCGTTTATTCAAAGATTGAGCTTGAGGCAAGATATGAGATTTATATGGAAAACTATTGCACAACAATCTCTATCGAAGCACTTACAATGGCTGAGCTTGTTAAGAAAGAGATTATCGGCTCGGTAATTTCTTATGAAACTGCTTTAGCTGAGCTTATTGAGTCTAAAAAATCACTCGGCGTCAGCTGTCAGCTTGAAACAAATCTTCTTACTAAAATTTCTTCTCTTGCTGATGAAATGGGCGTAAGACTCGAAAAGCTCGAAGAGGCGATTAAAGGCTCTAAGCAAAAGAGAGAAACTAAAGAGATGGGCAAATTCTACCGAGAGGTTGTATTCGGATCTATGGAGAGCTTGCGCGAGGTCGTTGATGAGCTTGAAACCTTGGTTGATTCAGAATACTGGTCGTTGCCGACTTATTCAGAAATGCTATTCAGCGTGATATAAGTTAAAAAATTAATATGCATTAAGAAATTGATATAAAAGCACCGTTTTGTTTTACGCAAAACGGTGCTTTTATATGTGCATATATGAATTTTGATATAAAACTTACAAAAAATCGCATAATTTGTTAAGAAATTGATACGTTATTAATAAGTTAATATTGAATTATTGATTTTAGAGTGGTAAACTCTTATTTGTAAAAGGTAAATATTCTCATTATCTTTTAATTAAAAAATAATATTTTGGAAAAAAGGAGAGAAAAAATTATGAAAAAAATCTTAGCATTATCCATGGCATTGATAATGATATTCTCAGTAATGTCAGTATCAATTATCTCAGCAAGCGCTGAAGAATTAACAAAGTCACTTACTTCATCTGAAATCGAAATTGCCAGAGTAAAAGGCGGTGCAACCGTTACATATGGTACTGCATCCGATGATTTCTTGGCTAAAATTCCAATGACACTTAAAGACCAGAACTACTATATAAAAATTCCTAGTTCTGTATGGGATTTGAATCCTACAAAACTTGAGTACACATTCAAAGCAGACGGTACTTGGATGTCAAGAGGTAACGTTAACTATTTTTCTACTGTAAATAGTGCAGAAAAATACACTTCATCAGCAGATGTAAACGCAATAGAAACAGCATGTTCAATTGGCGGTTGGCTTAACATTACTGATGCAGGCTTAACAAGAACTTATGATTTAACAAGTGATACATATGCTAAGGTAAAAGAAGAGAAAATGAACTATCTCATTTTATCACCATATGCTCACAGTACGTTTACTGCAACTAATCTTTATGTTGTATCAATTAAAGTTTACTACGAGGGTGTAGCTGAAACAGACGGTGAAACAACAGATGCTATTGCAACAGCTGACAAGGCTTCAATCCGTCTTAACGAAGTAAACGGTATCAGATTCAGCACAACTGTTGATACAGATAAGCTTGCTGCTCTTGGCACAGTAACAGAAATTGGTACACTCATCGGTCCTAAAAACATAATCGGCGATTATCTTACGATGGATGATGTTACAGCTAAAAATGCGGTAGCAGTTGAATACGGTGTAGATAATGACCTTTGGGAAGGAAATAAATTTGTAGGTTCAATCGTAAACGTACAAGACTATAACCTTAACAGAGAGTTCGTAGCTCGTGGTTATGTAAAAGTTGGCGATACATATTATTATTCATCAACTACTTCAACCCGTACATTAGCTGGTGTTGCTGATTCATTCATAGCTGACACAGCTAACTACAGCAAACTTGATGCTGATACTCAGGCACTCGTTAACACTTGGGCAGCAGCTAACGACTAATATTCAAGAGAGGAGATTATTTATAATGAAATTTGAAAAAATCGTTTTAGAATTAGAGAAATACGAATCTCTTGATATTATTGCAGCTTCACTGGGAGATCCAACACAAGGTACAGAAGCTACAACTAAACACGACCCATATGAGAATGACAAATGGTAATAAGATAATAGGTTAATGCTAAATCTATCTTCAATATGTTTTCTCGGAAAAACGCAGGCTTTTTAGCCTGTGTTTTTTCATTCTTTAAAAAGGTGTATATAATTTTAAAAAATACTTGATTTTTTAAGATTAATGTGGTAAAATACATACAGTTAGTATAGTGTAGTAAGGAAAGAGTGGCTCTGCCGCTCTTTCAGTTTTATTACGGACAATTTAATAAAGGAGTTGTTTTTTTGGCGGCATCAAAACAAAACACCGCTCAGCAGGTCTTATCAATAATCGCTCCTATCGCAAAAGAACAGGAGTTAGATATTTGGGATGTGCGTTATCTTAAAGAGGGAGCTTCTTACTTCTTAAGAATTTTTATTGATAAGCCTGAGGGTATTACAATTGATGATTGCGAAAGATTTTCGCGTGCGATTGATGAACCTCTTGATAAAGCCGACCTGATAAAAGAGGCTTATTATCTTGAAGTTTCCTCACCGGGACTGGGTCGTGAGCTTTGCAAAGAAGAACATTTTAAAGCATTTATCGGCGAAGAGGTTATAGTAAAGCTTTATAAAGCGATTAATAAGCAGAAGGAATTCATAGGCACTCTTGTTGATTATGAAAACGGCAAGGTTGTCATAGAATATAATGGCGAGAATATGGAATTTTCCAAAGGCGATATCTCAAAAGTAAATCTTAATGATATAGATTTTTAATAAAAAAGGTGGTTAAAATGAAAAATAAAGAATTTTTTGAAGCATTGAAATTGATGGAAAAGGAAAAAGGCATCCCGGCTGAATACTTGGCTGAAAAAATAGCAAATGCTATTGTTGTTGCCGAAAGAAGAGATTATGACGGTCTTGATATCGTTCATTGCGATATCGACG
This sequence comes from Acutalibacteraceae bacterium, assembly GCA_045122755.1. Lineage (GTDB taxonomy): Bacteria > Bacillota > Clostridia > Oscillospirales > Acutalibacteraceae > RUG11462. The sequence continues at coordinate 5,397 of JBGVHY010000117.1, forward strand.
TTGAAAAAGAAAAAATTGACGTTTATGTTGTCAAAGAAGTCGTAGCAGAAATAGACCCTGAAAAAGAAGAGGCTGAACAGATTCTTCTCGATGAAGCTCTTACACATTCAAAGAGAGCCACAGTAGGCAGTAGCGTTAAAATTAAGCTTAATACAAAGAACTTCGGCAGAATCGTAGCGCAGACCGCTAAGCATGTTATCCGTCAGGGCATCCGCGAGGCTGAGCACGGTATGGTACTCGAAGAGTTCCAGTCGAAACACTCAGAAATCGTTTCAGCTACAGTTGCGTCGATTGACCCTGTTACTGAAAATGTTACATTACACATCGGTAAATCCGAGGCTATTTTACCTCGCAGTGAGCAAGTTCCTACCGAACATCTTAAAGAAGGCCAGATTATCAAGGTTTACATCGTTGATGTAAGAGAAACCGAAAAAGGTCCTAAGATTATGATTTCAAGAACACATCCAGGCTTTGTAAAAAGACTTTTTGAAATGGAAGTTCCTGAAATTTTCGACGGCGTTGTTGAAATCAAAGCTGTTTCCCGTGAAGCAGGTATGAGAACTAAGATGGCTGTTTTCTCGAAAGATGAAAACGTTGACCCAATCGGAGCTTGTATTGGACCTAAAGGTCAGAGAGTTTCAACTATCGTTGAAGAGCTTGGCGGCGAAAAAATTGATATTGTTAAATATTCAGAAGATATTACCGCATTTGTTTCTGAAGCGCTCTCGCCTGCAAGCGTTGTAGCGGTTGAAATTGTTGATGAAGCGGCTAAATCATGCCGCGCATCGGTGCCTGACCACCAGCTGTCACTTGCAATCGGTAACAAAGGTCAGAACGCACGTCTTGCAGCTAAGCTTACAGGCTGGAAGATTGATATTCGTCCTGAAAGCGGTTACTACGGCGAATAATTTACTTTAAAAATAAGAAACGGTGAGTTTTATGCAAAAACCTAAGAAAATTCCTATGCGTATGTGCGTCGGTTGCGGCGAAAAAAAGCCGAAAAAGGAGTTTGTACGCGTAGTAAAAAATAAGGAAGGAAATATTTCTCTGGATTTAACGGGGAAAGCGGCGGGCAGAGGCGCTTATGTTTGTAAAAGCGTTGATTGTCTCGAAAAATGCAAAAAAGGCAGAAAATTAAACCGCGCATTCTCATGTGAAATCCCTGAGGAAATTTACAATGGTCTGATTGAGGAGTTAGAAAATGCAGAATAAGTTTTTATCCCTCCTCGGAATGGCACGAAAAGCAAATCGCGTATCTCTTGGTTATGACAAATCGCTCGAAGCGGTTCATACCTTTAAATCACAAGTTGTTTTCGTTGCAAATGATATTTCCGAAAAGACAAAACGCGGTCTTGTTTTTGCCGCTGAAGATGCAGAGATTGAAATTATAACCACCCCTTTCAGCATTTTCGATTTTACAAACGCAGTAGGTACAAAAACAGGCATTGTCAGCGTAAATGACAGTGGTTTTGCAAAAAAACTGGTTTCTTTATTAGATGAATAATATATCGCTTAAGCGATTTCATATAGATACCTTATTTTCAAAAAGGATGATGAATGAATGGCAACACAGATTAAATATAAAGTAAACGAAGTTGCAAAAGATTTTGCAAAAGATACTAAAGATTTAATTGAAATTTTAAAAGAAAAATTCCCTGAGCGTGCATTTAAAAATACAACTGCCCTTGAGGAAAGTGAGCTTAACTTTGTTTTTGATTATATGACTCAGAAAAATGAAGTTAAATCATTTGATGAGTATTTTGCACTCGGTGAGACTGCGCAGAAAAAGCGTGAAGAAGAGAAAAAAGCTAAAAAGCAAGCAAGACTCAAAGAACAGGAGTTGCTCGCTGCTCAGTTAAAGGCTGCTATGGCGGCTCAGAACGGCGAAAAAGCACCTGAAAAGACTGAGGAAAAACCGAAAGTAGAAAAGAAAGCAGAGCCGAAAAAGGTAGAAGAGAAAAAGCCTGAACCGAAAAAAGAAGCGGTTAAGGTTGAAACCAAGCCTGAAGTTAAAAAAGAAGAGCCGAAGGCTGAGGAAAAGAAAACTGAAGTAAAAAGACAGGAGAAGAAAAAAGCTCCTGCTAAGCCTAGAACCGAAGGAAGAATCCGCGATAAGGGCGAGAATAAAAATATAGAAATTCATACTGTTGAAAGCTATAAGATTGATACTCGTGCTACAAACTTTGATGCTGACAAATATAATGAAAAGTATGATGAAATTTCACCTGCTCACAAATACGGTGACAACTTCCAGAAAAAGCAGAAAATTAATCAGAAGTCAAAACAGTATCGCAAAGGTAATAAAAGCTCTAAACGCGAAACCGAGGCTGACAGACTCAGAAAAATTCAGCTTGAGAAAATCAAGGCTAAACCTATCGAGGTTACTATCGGTGAAGAAATTACTGTCGGTGAACTCGCTTCCCGTATGAAGAAAACAGCTGCTGAGGTTGTTAAACAGTTGATGATGCTTGGTATAATGGCAAGCGCATCTGAAACAATAGATTATGACACCGCTGCAATCGTTGCAACCGAAATGGGCGCAAAGGTTACAAAAGAGGTTGTTGTAACAATCGAAGAAAGAATTATGGATATTCAGGAGGATAAGGAGGAAGACCTTAAACCTCGCGATCCTGTTGTAGTTGTTATGGGTCACGTTGACCATGGTAAAACTTCTATTCTTGACAGAATCCGTTCATCTTCTGTTACTTCAACTGAGGCAGGCGGTATCACACAGCATATCGGTGCTTATCAGGTAACCGTCGAAGGCGGAAAGAATATTACTTTCCTTGATACTCCTGGTCACGCCGCTTTTACCGCTATGCGTCAGCGCGGTGCTGATGTTACCGATATTGCTATTCTCGTTGTAGCCGCTGATGACGGTATTATGCCACAGACGGTTGAAGCTATCAACCACGCAAAAGCAGCAGGTGTTGAAATCATCGTTGCTATCAATAAAATGGATAAACCTGGTGTTACAACCGATAATATTATGCAGCAGTTAACTGAGTATGAGCTCGTTCCTGAACAGTGGGGCGGTGACATCATCGTTGTTCCTGTATCAGCGCATACAGGTATGGGTATTGATGACTTGCTTTCAAATGTACTCTTGGTTGCTGAAATGCAGGAATTAAAAGCAAACCCTGACAGAATGGCAAAAGGTGCGGTTATCGAGGCTAAGCTCGATAAAGGCCGCGGTCCTGTTGCTACAATTCTTGTGCAAAACGGTACCCTTCACGTTGGTGATATCATCGTTGCGGGTAAAACCGTTGGTCGTGTTCGTGTTATGCTTAATGATAAAGGTGAACGTGTAAAGGTTGCAGGTCCTTCAGTTCCTGTTGAGATTACAGGTCTTGATGAAGTACCTTCAGCAGGTGACAGCTTTGACTGTGTATCTGATGAGCGTCTTGCAAGAGAGCTTGTTGAACAGAGAAAAACTCAGTTTAAAGAAGAAGAGTTCAACAGATATCAGAAGGTTACTCTTGATAATCTCTTTGACCAGTTACAGCAGGGCGAAATGAAAGAGCTTAACATCATCGTTAAAGCTGACGTTCAAGGCTCTGTTGAGGCAGTTCGCCAGTCGCTTGAAAAACTCTCAAACGAGGAAGTAAGAGTTAAAGTTATTCACGGCGCAGTTGGTGCGGTTTCAGAGTCAGACGTTATGCTCGCAGGAGCTTCAAATGCTATCATCGTAGGCTTTAACGTTCGTCCTGATGCGGTTGCTAAAAACTTAGCTGAAAAAGATGGCGTTGATATGCGTCTTTACAGAATTATTTATGATGCTATCGAGGAAATCGAAGCAGCTATTAAAGGTATGCTTGCGCCGAAGTACAGAGAAGTACAGCTCGGTCAGGCAGAAGTTCGTGAAACTTATAAGATTTCATCTGTAGGCACAATTGCCGGTTGTTATGTTCGCGAAGGTAAAGTTACTAGAAACGCACAGATTCGTGTTGTCCGTGACGGTATCGTTATCGCTGAAGACTTAATCGACTCATTGCGCAGATTTAAAGATGACGTTAAGGAAGTTGCTACTAACTACGAATGTGGTATCGGTCTTGAAAAATTCAATGATATCAAAGAGGGCGACATTCTTGAGGCATTCGTGATTGAGGAATACAGAGATTAATTTCTGTATCGTAAGACAAAAAAGGAGAAACTATGAGTTCACATAGATTAGGCAGAATTGAAGAGGATATCAAACGATGCCTTAGCAGTATTGTGAGGGATTTAAAAGACCCTCGCATTTCAAAGCTCTTATCTATCGTAAGAGTTGAGGTATCGGGCGATTTGTCCTATGCTAAGATTTTTGTCAGTGCTATTGAAGGTTATGACAAAACAGTTGAGTCTGTAAAAGGGCTTAAAAGCGCCGAAGGATATATAAAAAGAGAGCTTAATGCGGCTATGAAATTGCGCAAAATTCCATCGCTTAATTTCGTGGCTGATAACTCTATTGAGCACGGCGCTCATATTGCAAAAATTATTGAAGATTTTTAAAGAAGGAACAAGAATGACTGTTGATTTGCAGACTGTAATTGAAAGACTGAAAGAAAAAGATAATATTGTAATACTGCTGCATCAGTTTCCTGACGGTGATACTATCGGCTGTGGTTACTCGCTTTATTTTGCGCTTACCGCGCTCGGCAAAAAAGCACGTGTTGAATGTGCTGACGGTATCGGCGCACGCTACGGTTATATCACCGAGGGTGTCGAGTTTGAGGATTTTACACCCGAATGTATAGTTGCGGTTGATGTTGCCGATAGAAAATTACTTGGCGCAAAAGCGGAGGAATATCCTCATATTGACCTTTGTATCGACCATCATGGCTCAAATGACGGCTATGCAGATGAAAGCTATGTTGACGCATCTTCTGCGGCAGCTTGCGAGATTTTGTATGAGGTTGTTAAATCTCTTTGCGGTGAGGTATCTCAGAGAGCCGCCGCAGCGCTTTATACAGGGATTTCTACTGATACAGGCTGCTTTAAATTCACCAATACAACCGCTAAAACTCATATTATAGCGGCTGAACTGATGAAAACAGGCATCGATTACGGCGAAATCAACAGAATAATGTTCGATACTAAATCAAAGGCAAGACTTTTAGTTGAAAAAGAGGCACTTAATACTATAAAATTCCTTTGTGATGACAAGGTTGCTATTATGACTATTACAAAGGAAATGCGCGAAACTTCGGGTGCTCACGACTCTGAGCTTGAGGGCATTACAGGACTTCCGCGTACTATTGAGGGTGTAATTTTAGGCTTAACCATTCGTGAGCGAAACGATACAAATATCTGTAAGATTTCCGCTCGTTCTCATGAGCCGATTTCTGCTTCGGATTTCTGTGCTCGCTTTGGCGGCGGCGGACATGCGCGCGCAGCCGGTTGCGAGATAAATCTTCCTAAAGATAAGACTTTTGAGGCATTGGCCAAAGCAGCTGAAGAAACTATGAGAAATGCCGGTTTGATATAAAAATATGAATGGATTTGTATTGATAAACAAGCCTTCAGGGCTTACCTCGTTTAAGGTTACGGGTGCGGTAAAACGCAAAACAGGGGAGAAACGTTGCGGTCACGCTGGTACTCTTGACCCGCTTGCTACGGGTGTTTTGCCGATTATGATTGGCAGGGCCACAAGACTTATCGACTTAATTGATGACAATCGTAAAGTCTATCGAGCGTCACTTGTTTTTGGAATTACTACCGATACGCTCGATTGTGACGGCGAGGTGCTGACCGACCAGCCTGTTAATGTAGACGAAGGCGATATAAGACAAGCGTTGAAGAAATTTGAGGGCGAAATCGAGCAGATTCCGCCTATGTATTCGGCGCTTTCTAAAGACGGCGTAAAGCTCTATGAGCTTGCGCGCAAGGGTATAGAGGTTGAGAGAAAACCGCGAAAAGCTACGATTTTTAATATTGAGTTGCTCTCTTTTGATGGCGTTGATACCGCTGAAATTCTGGTTGAGTGTTCAAAGGGTACATATATCAGAACAATTATTGATGACCTTGGTTTAGCACTCGGTTGCGGCGCTTATATGAACAGATTAGAGCGTGTAAAGGGAAGCGGATTTTCGGTTGATGAGTGCATAACGCTTGATGAGTTTTTACAAAAAGACTTATCCGAAACCGTTTATTCGCCTGATAAAGCGGTAAGTTCTTACCCGAGTGTAAATGTATCATCAAATCAGGCAAAGCGTTTTTGTAACGGCAACGAACTTGATATGAAAAGGGTAAAGATAAAAGAAAAATCACTTTATTACAGAGTTTACTCTGAAGGCAATTTTTTAGGTCTCGGCGAGATAAAGAATGAAAGCTTAAAACCTAAAGTTGTATTTTAATAAGTCTTCCCTTGAGGGAAGGGTCTTTGCCCGAAAGACTATTATAAAAGGTGTATTATGGAAGTTATAAACAATATTGAAGCTTATGAGGGACAAGTAAATACTTCTATTGCGCTCGGTACTTTTGACGGGGTGCATTTAGCTCACGCCGCTGTAATAAAAGAGGCGGTAAACAGCGAATATACACCTGCTGTTTTTACATTTAATCAGTCCCCTAGCGGTGTTATAAACGGCGAAAAGGTTTCAGCTATTGCAACTAAAGAAACTAAGCAAAAATTGATTGAGGATTTGGGCGTAAAACTACTTTTTTGCCCGTCTTTTCTCGAATTTCGCAATGTAAGCGCTGAGGATTTTGTCAAAATGCTTTGCGAAAAGCTTCATGCAAAAAAAATCACCTGCGGCTTTAATTTCCGCTTCGGTGCAGGTGCAAAAGGTAATCCACAAGTTTTAAAAGAGCTTTGCAAGG
>JBGVHY010000118.1:0-2577 GCA_045122755.1 Acutalibacteraceae bacterium
TCAACCTTTTCCAAAAGGTCTGAAAGGTAAAGCACCGTCATGCTCATGAATTGCAGAAAATCACTGTCACCCTTACGGTCACGGGCTGTCGATTCTGCCATATTTTCAGCAAATTCTAAAGTCTGTCGCAGTGCTGCGGTGTATTCTTCACGGGTCTTAATGTAAAAGGTAAAAGGACCTACCTTCTTTGAACTGTAACCTTTTTCCGTGAGCTTTTTACCGATCTTCTCGGAGATAAGACGCTTTTTGTCTTTATCCAGTTCTTTTTCAATTTCGGTCAGTTCTTCCGGCATTTCATCATTACAAAACCTACCATCTTCTTCAGGTATGTAGTCTGATTCACTGAAGTTTTGAGTAAAGTTCTGAACGTTCACAATCTGCTTATTGTTATTCCCTTTTTGAAAAAAGTTCATAACAAACTTTTCGTCATTACTTTTCTTCGTCATATCCTAAATCCTTTATAAATTCCCTAAACTCTCTACATGTTTTTCTTAACAGATCTCGCATAACCCACGTTCTATCCTTGTAGTAAGGATCTTTCATATGATCGCAAACAGCGTTAAAAAGTAATTGCTGTCTGCCACATGCCCGGATTAAATCTCTTTGAGTGCGAAAACAATAATCTTTAATAACTTCATCGTTAAATTCTTTTCTCACCCATTCTTTAGGCAAGAAGTACAAACAACCGCTATTACTGGCTTCTCCTTCATCGTTCCTATAGCGGTAAGGGTAGTCACCAAAGTTTAAAATCAAAACACCGTGAGCAGCATTTTCTAAATGTTTAAAATCATCAATTACGTTGGAGAAATAACCGCAACAACCATTAAACTGTTTGGCTTCCTCTATGTCAAAAGGTGTTAATACCCTTTTGCCTTCAATAATTCTTGGATCTAAATTCATTTTATCCACATCCCTTTAATTCAATTTAACGTGAGACAAAGCCGTTTGACGTGAGACAACGGCTTTTGGTTATTCTAATCAAATTCCTTTAACATTAAGAAATTGGTCTTGTATCTGCCGTCCTCGGATACTTCATCGTAATCACACTGAAGATCCCCGTAGTCATTGAGTACATCCAGTGCAACCTTGTGCCCAAAATCGGTAAATCCCTTACTAGGGAAATAATCGTAGTAATGTACCCAAATTTCACCATAGCTGTTGATAACACGCATGATTTCAACCGGCTGCTTGGTGGTAAATTCTTCGGTCAGTCTACCCATAGCTTTAATAGTGATAGTCTGCATACCGGTGTCACCGCTGATACTGAGATTAAAGCAATACTTTCTGCGGTTTTCGTCATTAAAACGTAAGGTTTCTACGAGGTCCGCATACAGATTCACGAAAGTTCTTAAACGCATTGCACCACTCCTTTAAGAGATAAAAATGAAAACGAAAACTGCCAAAAAGACGCAAATCAGCAAATTGAGGAATATCATTGATTAAAGTCCCTGTCTGCGTGACTTATCCAGTCTGATAAGCACCTCGTAACAGTCCTGAAGGCTTGCGAAACGCTGAACGCACTTTACAGGATGCACAATGCTTAACTGATAACAGGTTTCAGATACCTTTCGGATAGTTGCGTTAATCCAACCTAATTTGAATGTGATAGTTTTCATTTGGTTATTCCTTGTTTAAATTTGTTCGGTTCTTGCACGGTTTTGTTCGGTTACAGTATCAAGGTCATAGTTTCGCCCTGGTACTCAAACAGGATAAACATTCGCTGTTCTTCTTCCTTCTCAATATCTGCAAATTCGTATGTGACATTGATAAGGCGGTCAGCTTCAAATATGAGGTAAGTGCTTTCAGGAAGGTATTTCAGCATTGATTCTTCAAACTGAAACAGCCCGACAAAACCGCTATCAACCTGATAGGTAGCCGGATTGGTTACAAAAGGACGGTTGTTATAATCTTCTTCACCGTCCTTAATGAAGGCCTGATAAAAGCCGTTAAACACTAAATGAAGTGAAAAGATAGGCACTGCCTTAACCCATGTAGGGTCACAAATTAGGTATTTAGTCATATTTAATCCCTTTTAAGTTGTTTTTGCTAACAATTTTAATTTTAAATAAACTTTGAGTGCCTTTCAAGTGCTTTTAATCACATTTCAGCTTATTTGCGGTGTTTTCAATCTTTTCTAACTCGTTTTTTGCCGCTTCAATTCTCTGCGGGCTTCTCCAGTATTGCTTCGGCAGCGGACAACCGGTTTTAGCCAGGAGAATTTTCAGCTCTTGCATTTTGATTGCATAGATTTTGTCCCTGTACTTAAACTGACACATGCTGTACTGTGCAACAACGGTGTTATCCTTTCTCCTGAAGAACATGATGTTATCTACCCCGTTGCCGTTAATGTGGTCAATTTCCTTACATTCTCTTGCAAGGATTTTTTTAACGTCATGATTTATCAAGGTCTGCAAGGCTCTTGGAATATCACCGTCAAACTTGTAGATGTATTTTTTAATTCTTTGCTCGGATATTCCCGATATTCGGGAATATTCTGCAATACTGTCGCAGCCGCCTATGGGCACGTTTTTAACGTTTTCAGTGGGAAGCCTGTTGGCCATGATTCTTTGACGCAGT
>JBGVHY010000119.1:0-3812 GCA_045122755.1 Acutalibacteraceae bacterium
TGGGCTCAAGAGAAACTGATAATCTGGGTATGTATTCTTCGCAGCTTGCTGAAAAAATCCCCAAGTGCGAATGGTTTAACACATTTGAGGAAATCGCTCAGCGCGCGTTGGAGTGTGCAGAAGAAAATGATTTGATTATCACGCTCGGCTGTGGCGACATATATAAAGCAGCAAAGATTATGATAACAATGCTTAAAAATAAGGAGAACAAATAATATGAGCAGAATCGATACAAAATGCGTAACTGCGGGCTACACCCCTGAAAACGGCGAGGCAGGTCAGCTGCCTATTTACCAGAGCACAACCTTTAAATATGATAAAGTTGATACTTTAGGTGACCTTTTTGACCTTAAAATCGGAGGGCACTTTTACACAAGACTTTCAAACCCGACCAACGAAGCGGTTGAAAATAAAATAAACGAACTTGAGGGCGGCGTAGGCGCAATGGTGACCTCAGCAGGTCAGGCGGCTTCGCTTATCGCGATTACCAACATCGCCTCAGCAGGCGACCACATTATCTCGGCTGCGGCAATTTACGGCGGAACATTCAATCTTTTTGATGTAACACTCCGCAAGCTCGGCATTGAAACAACATTTGTTGACGTTAACATATCGGAAGAAGAATTAAATACGCTCGTTAAAGATAATACAAAGCTTATATTTGGCGAAACTCTTACTAATCCGTCGCTTGACGTTCTTGATATTGAGAAATTCGCTAGTGTTGCACACGCTAACAAAATTCCGCTTATTGTTGATAACACATTCCCGACTCCTTATCTTTGCAGACCTTTTGAGTTTGGCGCTGACATTGTTATTCATTCAACAAGCAAATATCTCGACGGACACGCTGTATCTCTCGGCGGAGCGATTGTTGACAGTGGTAATTTTGACTGGACATCATCGGATAAATTTCCGGGGCTTACTACTCCTGACGAGTCGTACCACGGCGTAATTTATACCGAAACCTTCGGCAAAGCAGCTTACATAACAAAGGCGAGAACTCAGCTTATGCGTGATCTCGGCGCTCAGATGAGTCCGTTTAACGCATTTCTTTTAAATATGAATATGCAGACTCTTTGTGTAAGAATGGATAAGCATTGCGCAAACGCTCAAAAAATCGCTGAATTTTTAGAGGCAAACGAAAAAATCGCTTGGGTAAACTACCCAGGTCTTAAATCCAATAAGTATTACGACCTTGCTCAGAAATATCTGCCGCTCGGTCAGGCAGGTGTTATCTCATTCGGCGTAAAAGGCGGTAAAGAAGCTTCCAAGAAGTTTATGGAAAACCTTAAACATTGCACAATGGAAATTCACGTTGCAGATATCAAAACCTGTTGTTTGCACCCTGCAAGCACTACTCACCGTCAGTTATCTGACGAGCAGTTGGTTGAATGCGGTGTATCTCCTGACCTTATCAGAATGTCAATCGGCATTGAAAACGCTGATGATATTATCGAAGATATCACACAGGCACTTGAAAAAGTTTAATCTGAATAAAAAATTAAAAGCGGTGGTTTAACCACCGCTTTTAATTTTGAGAAAGTTTTTATGAAGAAAGCCTTAACTAAATTCTCTTACCATTTATCGTTTTCATAAGGGTCATATTTTGTAGTAGCTTCGGTCGGAGCCTGTGTTGGAGTTTCCTGCGAAGCTGCGATAATATCAAGAGATTCATATTTCTCTAATTCTAAAACAATTTTTTGGAATTTCATTGTAAATATCTCCTCTATTTCTCTTAATATTAACCGTTGCAAGCGGCTGCCCAAGTGTCAACCAAAGCTTTTGTTGCTTCATCTAAAGCTGCATAACCGCTGTTTGCAGCTTCAACATAAGCTGCAGCGATAGTTGCTAATGTACGGGTTGAAGTAGTTGATGAATAATAATATGTATCGCCAACTTTTACATATCCGCGAGCTACAAACTCTCTGTTAAGGTTGGTATCTTTTACGTTTACAATTGAACCTACAAACTGATTGTTATCCCAAAGCTCTTTAACTTCGTATTTTACATCGATATTATCGTCTTCGTGAGTAAATTCGCCTGAGATTATATCCTTCGGTGCAATGATTGTACCGAGTTCGTAATCGTTCTCGCCAACTAATTCAGCGAGTTTTTCAGTATCAACTGTTGTGTAGAAACGAATACCGTTTACAGCGCCGAGTCTGATTGAAGCTTCTGCAGCGGTTGAGAGAGCATCAGTTGTGTTAACTGTTTCAGACGGTTCACTCGGAGCAGAACTAGAAGTTTTCAAATTTGCATACTGAATATCGTCTACATAGAAATTACTGTAAGAGTTACCGAATGAAAATAAAAGAGCAGTAACTTTAGAATAATCTCTTTGCATAACAATGCTGGTACCATCTGCAGCAGTAAATGTCTTGTAGTCAAAATACTGATAAGACATAGTTGTTACTGAGTTACCAAACATATACCAGTAGTTAACACCGTCAATTTGAACACCGATATTTGTTGGGTTACTTGAAGATGAAACCGCCATAAGCATTGGAACTCTGATAGAAGCAGCAGCTTTTAATTCATCGGTCATTACAACCTGCATATAACTTGCTGTTTTACTATATGTACCAACTACTTTCAAACCATATGCTGAATCAGCAATTCCTGAATAAGCAGCAGCTGTATTTCTTGCAAAAGTAGTGCTTCCTACTTTTGAAACACCTGTTGTATCTGTTTCCCAGTCATATGCAGTTTTATACTCTAATGACAAATCAGCAGGAACATCTTCTTCGTTTGCATAAATCAAAGTTACATTATCAATGTAGAAGTTTGCAGCAGAATTAAAGAGAAGCTTCAATGTTGTCTTCTCAAAAACGGTCAAGTCATAAACATACCATTCAGGAGTTGTACTCATTGCCAAGTTTCTTGTACCTGTTGGGTTTGCGCCCAAATCACTCATTTTGCAAGCTACAGAACTTGCTGTGTCAGTAAGACCTGTTCTTTCAGTATCGAATGTACCGCTTGTTTCAGCCCAAACTTGGAATTTAATACCGATTGGATTACCTAAAGCCCATGATGGGTCAACAGGAACTGCCAAGTTACCATTACTACTGTAAGGAACGATTTTCAAAACGTTACCATCAGTGTAAGTAGGGTCGATTTCTGTGTAATCAATAACTGTTGCAGATTTATTAGTAGAACCGTTTACCCACTCAACGCTACCGTTAAGTCTACCGATATCATCAAAGTTGTTTAAAACTCTGGTGTATTCTGTTTCTGCACTCGCAGAGATTGCTATAGGTACAACAGCAAATACCATAAGCAAACTTAAGATTAATGCTAAAATTTTTTTCATAAAATCTCTTCCTTTCACAATTTGTTTGCTCTTTCAGTATAATTCAAAAAAATCACTAAAACAATTGCAAATTATGAGGTTAAAGATTGCATTTTATAACTTTTTGTGTTAAAATTATATAAAACCACACAAAAGGTGAGGAAAATGTTAGAAAAAAGAAGTAATTTTGTGCAACCCGACCTGCATGTATACTATATTAATGACCGTTTGGAAAAAAGACAAAAGTTCTCCGAAACCTACTATTATATTTTTATACTGCTTAACGGCACTTGTAAAATCAAATATCAAAACAAAATTTACATCGCAAGACCTAACGATGTTCATATTGCACACAGAAAAGAAGAATTTATAGTTGAATACGGCAATGAACCTGCCGAATTTATAGAAATAAGGTTTACTTCTAAGTTTTTTCACGAATTTGATAGAAACTATAATTTAATAAAGCCTTTTTACGATAACAGCAAAATAAAAATACTCCACTCCGAAACAAATACTTTAGAAT
>JBGVHY010000120.1:0-11201 GCA_045122755.1 Acutalibacteraceae bacterium
AAAGCGTTTTGATTCCAGTTAATTTCAAATACTCGGCTTTCTTCCAACCGTTCGCTACTCTGAACTTGTCAACTGCAATCTGCGTTTTGTTTCCCCAATCGCCGTCAATATTGCCAGAGTAATAACCTTTAGCAAAAAGCCACGCCTGTACCCACGCAATATATTTTTTGTTAGATTTCGCTGTCACTTTGCTTACAGGCTTTTTATATGCCATAGGGATAAAACTGTGTGATGTAGGTTGATAACCGCCTGTATTAATCCAATGCAGTTTAGTGCCGATACCGATGTGTATCATACACTTTTTATTGTCGGTCAAATAAATGCCAATTCTCGGCACACCGAGCAGTTCAGCAAGGACCGATAATCGCTCACGGCTGACATTCGCAGTTGTTAAATCAAGCGCAGTTCCGTATGTATGACCCGAACCATTCGCACCACCGACTTCTTTGTTATGAGTATAACAACGATATGCCGATTCAACTGTAATCGGCACACCTAACGCATTACGCATTTTCTCAGCGTATTTAACAATTTTCAAATCAAGCTTGGTATTGCCGCAACAACCTTTACCGTGACAATGCATTTCTTTAAGCTTAAAATGTTTTGTCAACTGCTTATTTGCACTTTTTTTATATGTTTTAACTGACATTATGTATCACTCCTTTACCTCAGGAAGCCCCGCTACCGACGTTAAAATCGAAACCAATCCCGCTAAAGCAGAAGCCGATAGAACTACTATCCAATCCACTTCCGAAATGATAGCCGAAGCGCCGATTGAGCCAATCGCGGTCTGCGCAACAGTTTTTATTGCTCTTACCAGAGCCGCCTTAATCCAAGTTTTAGTTTTGTTTGACATATTTTTTACCTCATTTCTTTTTATTTATGAGCACTCTTGTTCAAGTGCTTTTCGATTTTGTTAATAGCCTCGGTCACAGGACCGTTACAGCCCTGTTCTTTAAGTCCTTTAAGACACGCAAGAACTCCGTAAGTCATCAAAGTTAATTCCTCATTAACTGAATGCATATCCTCGTTATGCTTGTCGGTAAGCTTTTTCACATCGCTCTTTTCTTTTTCTTCGAGTGCTGTTATATCAGTATCCTGCTTGTTCTGTTTAAGCACCCATCTAATGAAAGCAAATACAGCCCCACCGACTAACGAACAAAGCAATAAAATTTTATATGTTAAATCAATCCACTCCATCGGACTCAACCTCGCTTTCTAATCGGTTTATTTCATCTCGCCATTGCTGACGAAGTACCTTAATTTCGCCGTATTCTTCATCAGAAATAAGACCTTCAGCATACTTAATCGCCTTATAATCCGTATCTGCAAGATTTTGTTTCAACATTACAATTTGTTCTTCGGCAGATATTCTCATACTCTGTTTATATTCCGCAAGTTCTTCTGCGGTCATATCTCGCAGAATACCATTAACTCTAATCTTCATCTTTTCTCACCCCATATATTTCGATTTTCGTTCCTGTTGCAAGTGGTACACCCTCCGTATTTGAATACACAAGGGCTCCGTTGCACATTACCGAACGCTGAGTATTCCCCCAAGTATTATCCTGTATCATTTTTGGATTTACGCCCCAGCTCCTCCAAGTCGTCATAGTATCTGTAGATGAACTTGCATAGTTTCCTGTATCGAAACCATAATAAGCATTCGCTTCATCATCGAATTTTACATAACATTGGTTGTAGTACTGCGTGGTAAGAGTTGAAACATCAACCATATGATTGCAGAGCTTCATTCCTGCTACACTGCTAGGCATTCCTGAACTGTTCAAATTTACAAATGTATAAGGAAAGCAACCGAATTTATAACTTGATGTTGTATCTGTTCTTGAAGGAAGATAACTTTTAATCCATGTTTCTTTTAAATGAAACGGCTTTCCGTTGTCGTCAACGCAAATAGCTATTTTTTGTACTTGAGTAGCTTCTTCATCCGAATAAGATATGATATCCGCATCTTGATATGTCGTTTCATTGCCAATTATGACGGTACGGATTGGCTCTAACTTAGATTTTTTTGCTTTGGTTGCTTCGAGGTTATCGATTGATAAGTCAATCGAGTCAATTTTATTTTGTAAATCACGATTATATTTAACAGTTACCTCGTTGTTAGCGACAATTGACATTTTATAGGCTACGCTATCCACTTTAAGGATACCGCTTGCATCAATAATTAACTTTGATGTTTCACTATTGATAATATAATTATACTCTACTGTATAATCAGAAACGTCTATAAATGCATCATCATCAATTTCGATTGAGTTCCATTGTTCCTCAGTGCCTACATACAAAATACTTGTTAATGACGTACAATACGCAAATGCGCTATTGCCAATACTAGTAACACTGTTAGGGATTATTACGCTTGCCAATGATGTGCACCAAAGAAATGTACCACCACCAATGCTTGTTACACTATCTGGGATTGTTACGCTTGCTAATGAGTAGCAACTATTGAATGCCAAATCACCAATACTTATTACGCTATCAGGGATTGTTATGCTTGTTAATGATGAGCAATTAGAAAATGCACTTTCACCAATGCTTGTTACGCTATCTGGGATTGTTATGCTTGTTAATGAGTCGCAACCGGCAAACGCACAAAAACCAATACTTGTTACACTATCTGGGATTGTAATGCTTGTTAATGAATAGCAATCTTTAAACGCATTGGTATTAATGCTTGTAATCGAACCGTCAATAACTAGTTTTCCGCTGAGTTCAGCGAGATAAGATATTCCCGACAAATATTCGTCTACTGATCCTACTATACTAGATTCATCGAAAGCATCAGAATAAGTCTCTACAATTTCGTCCCAGCTCATTAGAAGATTATCATCTTCATCATACAAACCAGCCTCAAAATTAGAAAGATTAGAGTTGTTGTCATTTCCAAAATTTCTAGTAACATTTACTACTGTACCTTCAGCACCTCTGATTATAATTGTATGAGCTATTGGCGAAACATCTGTAAGTAATAAGTTCGTTCCTGTAGCATACCCTTTAATTGCATTAGCGACGTTACTATTACTATCAACACTCACAACGTTATCATCAGTAATATTAATACCGTTACCGGCAGTTAATTTGTCCTGTTTGCCATCAATTAAACCTTTCAAAACCACACCTTGCGCAGCACTTAACGGTTTATTAGATACATTGGTAATTAAGTTATTAATGATATCCTTTACATTAATTTTTGAAGTAGTAATATTATCAATTAACTCTTTATTGTTCTTGATATATGCAACAATTTCGCTTAATTGGTCAAGCGTTAAGTCGTCGCTATCGAGCAGAGTATTAATTTTAGTTAATACTCCTTCGAGTTCCAATCGAATATCATTGTGACTTTCGGTATTAACGTTATGTTTGTCTACTTCTGATTGCGCAGTTCCTGCCGCATCAGCTCCTACCTGTTCAGCATTAGTAGGAACAAGCGACTTAGCATAATCTTTAGTAGCTATAACTTCAGTATTAACACTCACGACATCATCAGTAATATCAATACCGTTACCGGCAGTTAGTTTGTCCTGCTTATTTTCGATAGCCTCTACCGCAGTAGCATAATTTGTTTTTGAGACTTCAAGAGCTTCTTTGGCTTGTTTAAGAATATTTCTGCACTCAAGGAAAATCCCGTAAGCCGTTTCCTTAAGTCTCTGAATAACTCCGTCTTTCGCCGAAAATTTAATGTAAGTAACATACGTACTGCCCTCAACCGCACCGCCGACTGTCGCGTCAAGAATTTCCTCAACTATGGAAACCTCTACTCGCCCCCCTTCCGCTGTAATTTCTTGAGGCAGCACAACTGACAATGTTTTAGTGTCAGCATCAAATGTAACACCGTCGTCCTCATCCGAAAGAATAAGCGGTGTCCCACCGCCACATACAAATTCAAAGAAGTAATGAGACGTTTCGGAATAAATCGCTGAAATATCAAAGATAAGCGTACAAATTCCGTCATCGCCTTGTACTCCCGCGTTTTGCGGCCGTCGCGAGCCGTTGCAAGTAATTTTTCCGTCTTTACTCACAACATAATTAATAACCCTTTCGATTGCCATAAAATCAATCCTTTCTTATATTTATTTTAAAAGCCGCAAAGGTTTTATCCCTTACGGCTTTATTGCTTATCGCCAATATGAACAGTTATTTTTAATATAACTTACATTAGCTTTTATCCATTTTTCTTGGTATTCAGGCGAATAGGTGCTGATTTTTTTGTCACGTTTACCGTCACCGTCGCTATCAAGACTCCAACCGCTTGCAACAGTCCATAGCTTCAGCCTCTCTTTTGCTGTTTCAGAAATATCTAATTGATTGATTACTTCCAATTTTTCCTCATTCTTGGTATATTCCTTAGAATACACATAGAATTTAACATAATCATTAATATCAATAAATCCGCTATCATCAAAATGTAACATTGCTTTTGCAGTTGTCTTATCTGTATCACCCGATATTTCAATATCCGCTTTAGCATTTGAAAGATAATCAAGCTCAGTCTGAACATCAGAGCGTTTTTCTTCCGGATAGCTCATAACATCAATTTTGTTTTCGAGCTTCTGTCTATACTCAGCCTTAAACTCTGATTTTTTTGCGGATGTGTTGTATTCTTCGAGTTTCTTAAATATATCGTCTTTGTTTTCGTCGATATACTCTTTTTGCGCCGTCGGCGATAAATCGTCAAAGGCAGTATCTTCCTTGCCGTCCTTATCGGTATCAATTTTCTTTGTACCCATAAGGTTCATAGCCTGAAGCAACTGTTTGATATCAATCGGAATATTGCTATTCTTAATTGCATCATACTTTTCTTGAGCGGAAACAGTATCATCGCCGTCGGTATCTGCATATTTTGTCTGTGTAACAGTTCTTGCAATAATGAAATCCTCAATTGGAATAATACCGTCTTTATCCATTTTTAACGCTTTGTCATAGGTTTCACTATCGACCTGACCTGTTGCTTTTTGATAACCGTATTCTTCTGATACCTTTTCAGCATAATCCTGTGCTTCGGCCTTCTGCTCGTTTGTCATACCGTCAAAGTTAATGTTTTTAAGTAAATCCTGCATATAGATATATTTGGATTTTTCTTTTGTCTTTTCCTGTTCTTCGGTAAGCTCCGCGGGCTTCAGCTTGTTTGCAACCTCGTCAACCGCTGACAATACAATATTTTCAGAAAAACCGCGCTCAAGCAGCTCATTTACAATATCGTTGTAAATTCCGTAGTCACCGCTGTTCAACGCCTCAGCCGCTTCGGTAATATCTTCTTGTTCAGCTTCTTTAAGACATTTTTTAATACCGCTTTCTACCTCGGTTACAGTCACTCCGCGCTCAAGCAGTTTCTCGTATAATTCGTTATACTTGCCAGTATCATTTTTGATAATGCAATCATACATTTGCGCATAATACTGACTATCCTTTTTCTTTGAATCAAGCGCAAAGTAATTACCGTACTGTATCAGATTACTTAAGCCCTCAAAAAGTTTAGTAACATTTCGAGCAGGAATGCCGGCAAGCGAACATACTTTAAGAAAAGTGTTTTTTGTCTTTTCAGCAAACTCTTCCCAAGTTTGTTCACCGTTAAATACCCATTGTCCGTATGAAACTAAACTTTCAAGCGCCGTATTGATTAAATCAATATTATTCACACTAAGCCCGTAATAGTTATCGCCGGTTATGGTAGTCATAACCGTCTGATAGACCGTACTGCCAAACGGTATCATACCGAAAATGTTATTAACGATATCATTTCCGAAACCTTTCATAAGCCCTTCGATATTAAAATCGCCGTTTTCATCAAGGTAATCATCAAGGTCACCTTTAATAGCTTTTGCTAAAAACGTCATAGCAGAACACATTACTATACTCAAAGCAACAGAAGTAATCGCCCTTGCTTGCCTTTTTTGCGCTTCTTTCAGAACACTCTCATCAATTTCGCCTGCTTTATACGCTCTTTTCTGTGCATTCAAATTTCCTGTTGCATCATAAAGTGTACCGAACTGCTGTAACGGCTGCGTCATAAACATTACCATTGACTTAACAAGCGAATCAGGATTACGAAGAATATCAGGTCTTTGCATTACCGTGTAGTTATCTTGAGTTTCAAGAATGATTCTGTCAAAAACTCTGCCTACTTCCTTGTAATATTCATCAGAACCCTTTTCAAGGTCAGTGTTATCCTGAACATAATATTCAGCAGCATACCACAGACGGCCGACCACCGCAGTATCCACCGCAGTAATCCAACCGAACAATCCTTTTAAAGCTCGTTTCTCATAAAATGAGCTGTTGCGCAAGTCAACCGTTTCCTGCGTTGAATAACCTTCTCGGCGAATGTGATAATAATTTGAATATTTATCAATCAGTTCTTGGTTAGCCCGATAAACCAAAAATCTACCGTTACCGTCGGTTGCAAAAGCTTTAAGCAAAGGCTTGTGTCCTACAACCGCCGCGGCCGATGGGTAAGAAGAAGTCTGTTTAAATGCAACATTAAGATTTACAAGTAAAGCACCTGTAGCAACATTTGAGCGAAGCTTACTAAGCACAACACTATTCTCACTCTTTCGAGTTCCTGAATAATCCTGCATTAAATGTTCAATATACTTCTTACCTTTACCGCTTATCTGCTCTTTGATACTTGTTTCATAATCAGCCATAACGGTATTATATATACGACTAAAAGTAATTTCCGCTTTAAGCTTACCACAATAATCACTGCATCGGTCAATTTCTCTGTTCACTACATCGAACACGCCCATAAGCATTATAGGGTTAGTAGCGCCTTTTCTGTCCTTCATATTACCCTGACTTTTCAAAGTCGCATCGAAAACAGAATTAAAATCCGACTGTGTAAAGTTTTTATCCGTATACAACGGAAAATACTTTGTAACCCTTGCTTTTTTAAAGCCGAATACTTCAAGCGTTGTCTTGTTGTATTCGTTTTTGGTGTGCTTATCAAATAACTCCTGAACGGATTTAATAACCGTCTTGTCGTAAGTATCGAGGATTTCATCAAAAAGCGACATTGTTTTGTATATATCCTTAAACCAAACTCGCTTCCCTCTATCAAATCCCTCGGTTATTGAGTTTTTATGATATCTTTTGAAATCAGGAATTTTAAATCCGCCCTTTAGCGCGTGATTTTGGTTAGCTTCATTCTGCAGATGGAAGAATACCGATATAGCAAAGTCTTTAGGAATTTTAACTTCGTTGCCTCTTGCATCAACAAGACCGATATTAACTAAATCGTCTATACCGTATTTTTGTGTAGCTTCGGCTTTTTTAAAATTTTCACCGTCAAGAATCGGTGCGATAACCTTATTAAGCCTTGCCTTTACTCCGAGCGATTCTGTCTGACCTTCTGTCAGCATTTTTGCAATCTTACTGCAGGCCGAATCATGTTTCCAACCGCCTAAAGCATTAAAGAAGCGTTCAGGGTTAAGAAGATTCATAGATACTCTGTCGATAAATCCGTCAAAACCGCCTGCCTTTGAAATTTCATCAATCATCTGTGCAGAAACTTCATATACATAAGCGCCCTTTTGCACTTCATCAGCCTTTATAGAACGTTTAACAAAGAATGTAAGACTGTTAAGCCCTTCGTAAAGTGCCTCAGACTGTCGCATATTAAGTTGAGTTATATCTGCGCCCTCTAAAATCTGTGCAACTTCTTCAAGTTTCTGCGCCACCGCTTCGTGATAACAATAAAAATACTGTTCAAACTCTCCGGTATCTTCATTAGTAACGGTTTTATATTTATTGTAAGTATTACTGATTTTTTTAAACACTTCGCCTATATTTACGCGTTTTCTTAAATCTTCTTCCAGTTCTTTAATCGCATTCAAATAACCTTGTCTTGTTTTTTCGTCTATTATAGGACTTTTCAGCGCCTCGCGATAACATCTTATCTCATCTGATGACATAAAGTTATTTTTGTCACCTAAGCTGATAACCTTTTCAACAAGTTCAACTAAATTCTGCGGTATGTATTTACCCTCAGTGGGATTTTCAAGCATTTTACGAAGTTCTTGTATATTCTTCGTTGTTTTCTCATTTATCTGTTTCCAACGAAGCTTAAACTTCGTTTCTTCATTATAATAGCTCTCAAGCGGTTTAATTTTTGCAGTAAGAGAAACACGCGAAAAATGGTCTCGCAACCTTCGTGAAAACTCCTTATGCGATATATCGCCATCTTCAAACTTTCGGTTTAATTCAGCAACATAATCCGCTGACTTCTCGTTAATCTGCCTACGCATATCGGCTTTATATTGTTTTTCATCAATACCGTATTCATCAAGATTTTCTTTTTTAAAAGTATAATCTTTCTGCTCTTTAGCTTTAGCTGATTTCTTGTCAACATGGTCTATTTGAGCGAAGCCGCCGTAAATATCCGAAATAATCTGATTTATAATATCCTCTCTGTTTCCGTCAAGAAATGTATCATAAACAAACTGTTGAGAATTTAAAACATCTCTCATTTCTTCAAGCTGCGCCTTAGGTCCTTTTGCTTCACCGCTGAAAAAACTTGGCAGTGCTCTGCAAAGAATATCATACTGAACATCAATACCGATTCCACTTTTCCCGCTGTTAGCTTTAACAAGATTAAGCTTATGTCTGTTTTTCTTTATGAAGTCCGCCCAATCGTCCGAAAATTCGTTTTTAACCGACTCATCATAAAGCATTTTGCTGCCTCTGAGAATATCTGTAAGCTGATCGTAAACCTCACCGTTAGAAACTTGATTTACTACATTATCGTAAATCTCGTTAGCAAGTTTTTCGACCTTTGGTCTTGCGTGATTACCGTTTTCATCAATATTCTTGATATCGTTGTAAATAGCATTAAGCTGACTTGCTACGCTCGAAGAATCAATACGACTCTGATACTGCTTAACCAGCGCTTTCGCTTTCTGCTCTATCTGTCTGACATCAAGAACCGCAAGCTTCGGATTTTTCTTAAGCCTCTTTTGATATTCTTCATCGGAAAGAAAAGAAACCTCGCCATCCTCATCAATATCAAAGTAATTCCCGTCTTTGTCAAACTTGTCATCCGAAAGCATGTAACGGATATCGTCGTTTTCTTCCTTAAACCTTTCAGAAAGTGGAATAACATTACCGTCATCATCATATGTGACAGGGTCTGCAGACTTAATTTGGTTAGGGTCAAAAACAACAACCATCATAGATTGTCCATCTTTGATGATTATTGAATCTGCATTTTGCTCTTCTGCTTCTTCAAGCAATGCGGTTTGGTAAATATCCCACACATTTATATTGTCATTATCTCTAAATACATTTCCGTATCCATTCTTCAAGGCATAGTTTTTATCAAAAACAAAAGCATTAGATGTTTTTAAATAAGCGGAAATCACTTCTCCTTTTCGGTCTGCATTAAATTCAGAGGTTGCATAATCTTCCGCAATGCTTAAGTTGTCAGTAAAGAAAAATCCAACTTCATCATAAGAGAATCTACTACCTATGAACTCTTTTTTAAACTCAGTAATTCCTTTTGTTAGTGTACCATGATAAGCCTTGATTGAATACCCTGCCTTTTTCGCCGCTTCATCAACCATTTTCTGCGCAGTTTCCATGTCGCCTTGCTCAACTGCTTTTAGGTAGTCGGTATCTTTAGACTTCGAACTTTCCACAAGCATATTTTGAATATTTGAACTGTTTTTATTTTGCACTGCAGAACCGTAAAGCTTTAAGAACTTTCTTTCAAGTCTGCCTATACTGCTTCCGAGCGAACGGAATCTTTTGAAAATGTTTTTTATAAAAGAAATAAATTTTTCCTTTGCAGTACCGTTAAGCTCTGTCGCAATTTCGCCGACCGCCCCGAAATCCTTTTTGAAAAGATTGTCCGAAACAAAAAAAGCAACAATTTCTCTATCAATTTTATCAGGGTCATTTTCATCATATCTCTCTTTCAGTTCCTTACGGTATTCTCCAATATTGTTATACTTATCTTTCTTGATTTCAGTATAAGTTTTAAGCCATTTTTTGAATGCCTTGCTTTTAAATACCGTATCTTGAAAATCTGAATAACCGTCAGCTTTTTCAAAAAAGTGTGTAAGCTCGTGAAGAAATACCTGTTGCATCGGATTTTTTGCATTGTTACTGATATATATAGTATTTGTATTAGGGTCATAACTGCCGTCAGCACCCGGTCTTCCCGGTACTTTATCAACAAACGCAACCTTAATGCCGAGTTTACTTGCAACTCGTTTCACCGTTTCAGCATCTGCAGTCATAATACCTGCAACCGCTTCACTGCCAAACTTATCAATTGCCGCTTGTTGCTCATACTCATTGAGTATTTCATTAAATCCGAGTTGTTTGTTGTAATTATTAGCATTATTGTCAACAACCGCCGCAGCATAAATTTGTCTGACTTGTTCAGGTGTAAAAATATCGGATTTTATTTTGTGAGGCGGTACATCTTCATCTAACCCAATTTCATAAATTCGATTAAACTCCGCTGACCTTTCCTCAATACCGACTTCACTCTGTGCGTAGCCGTCGGACGTAGAAGAATCTTTATCGCTTACCTCATCGATATTAACCAGCTCATTATACACATTGCTGTAATTTGTATCGTCAATATGCTCTATTAGGTCATTTTGCGCAGTTTCACTCTTAGCAGTCTCTTTGATTGCCGATAACTTAAAATTGCGTTTAATTGTATTTGCAACAACTTCACCGTCATTTATGGTGCGTGCAGTATCAGTATTTTCTGATACTTCCGCTTCACTCACATTAGCAACATCAGTCTGAACGCCATCAATAAAACCGCTATCAGTATTCAAACCCTCTTTTGCTACCGATTTTTGAACACTCTGTTCAGCCGAAGCTTCAGCACTTTGTGCCTCAACCGCTGACTGAGTATCTTTGCCTTGAACAGTTGTATCGGTTTCTGACTCGACATTTTTATTTGTTCCTAAAACCTTATTAAAAAGTTTTTTAGCAGAAAAAGTATTTCTTTCCTCTTTATTCGTTTCAGCTGATTCCATTGAATTGGCGCAGTATTCAAGCTTAACAAGTTCTTTGGCGGCAGTCTCAAAAGCTTTGTTATACGCGCTTTCTGTTTTATCAGTATCGTTTTCAGAAACAACATCTGCCGATTCATTCATTTTTTGAAGTGCTGATTCAAAACCTTTAGTGTCTACTCCGTATTGTTTTGCTTTATCAAC
>JBGVHY010000121.1:0-2624 GCA_045122755.1 Acutalibacteraceae bacterium
TAAATTCACTTGAAAACGGGGCTTTCGGCATTAAAGAGCCTTCTGATAATTGTGAACTTTTTAATGATTCGGAAAATGCAATTTGTATTGTGCCTGCTTTGATGATTGATGATAAAGGTTATCGTCTTGGATACGGAAAAGGGTATTATGATAATTTTCTTAAATCCTTCAGAGGTGCAAAATGCGTAATATGTTATAAAGAAAATGTCATTGAGTCTTTGCCGTTTTATGACGGTTTTGATATAAAATGCGATGTATGTATAACTGATTAAAAGGAGATAAAGATGCAGGAAAATAATGATATGTTTAAACGTCCGACGGCTCCTTCGGAAAACGAGACAGACGAACAGTTTAAGACTAAGATTTTTGATAAAAGTATCAATCAAATCGTAGAAAACAGTAATGATTTTATTGACATTTTTAGCGGTAATGAGAAACCAGAGATTAAAGAAGAGGAAAACCATAGAGAAAAACCTATGAAGAAAAGAAAAAAGAAGAAAAAAGGACTTCCTGTCATAGTAAAAATCCTTATTATGATAGCTGTGTCAGTAGCTCTCGCGGCAGTAATAATTGTTTCAACTGTTGACCTTCTGGGACTTACTTTTAATACTGATAATACCGCTGAGATTGATATCAAGTCAGGTTATTCTACTGCTCAGATTGCTGAGGAGCTTCATAATAAAGGAATGATAAGATTTCCTGTGCTTTTCAGACTGTATTCAAAAATGCAGGGTGCTGACGGTTCTTATCAGTACGGAATTTATGAGATAAAAGATTCGCAGAGCTATAGTAGCATTATTGATACTCTAAAATCACCTGGTGAATCAGGTGAAATAGCAACTGTTACTATTCCTGAAGGCTACTCTGTGCGCAAAATTGCTAAACTGATGGAAGAAAACGGCGTTTGCAGTGAAAAAGAGTTTATCAGCGCTGTTAAAAATACAGAATATGACTTTGACTTTATACACGAAATTCCTACACATTCGGTATATTACAGGCTTGAGGGTTATCTTTATCCTGATACCTATCAGTTCTTTAAAAATTCTGATGGTGAAAGCGGTCAGAGCTGTGCTGAAAAATCGGTTAAAAAGATGCTTGAAAGAATGAACAGCACTATTACCGATGAAGTAAAGAGTGAAGCTAAGAAAAAAGGTTATTCTGTTCATGAGATACTCACAATGGCATCTATCGTTGAGCTTGAAGCAAGCGGCTATCCTGATGATATGGCAAAAGTAGCTCAGGTTTTCTACAACCGCTTACGCTGGACTGACCAGCCGCCGCTGTTAGGTTCAACTCCTACATCGGATTATCCTGATTCAAGATATGATACCAACACATTTGAAGGCTTGCCTCCAGGACCGCTTTGCAGCCCGTCGAGTGCAGCAATTAAAGCTGCTCTTAACCCTGATACTTCAGTAAGAGCAAGCTATTTTGTGACAGATAAAAATATGAAATTTTATTATACAAATTCATTGTCTGAACATAATGAATTGATTGAAAGATTGAAATCGGAGGGACTTTGGGATTAATACTCAGTTTGTAAAAAAGAATCCGCCGCTCGAGGTGCTTTCTCCTGCAGGCGATTTGATAAGATTAAAATCAGCAGTTGATTTTGGTGCTGACGCAGTATATTTCGCAGGAAAGCAGTTTGGTATGCGTTCAGCTCCGGGTAATTTTTCAATAGAAGAGCTGGCAGAGGGTATAGAGTATGCGCATAATCACGAATGCAGAGCGTATATCACTCTTAATACATTGCCGCGAAATAACGAAATCGCACAGATTGACGAGTTTATAAAATCTGCCGCTGAATTAAACCCTGATGCATTTATCATTACCGATTTATCAGCGATAGAAAAGGTCAAAAGATTAGCGCCTAATTCCGAGGTTCATATATCTGTACAGACAGGTATTGTAAATTATGAGACTGCTAATTTTTATTATAACTTAGGCGCAAAAAGAATTGTTGTTGCACGTGAATTGTCTTTAGAGGAGATTGCTGAAATCAGAGCTAAAACTCCAAAAGACCTCGAAATTGAAGCTTTTGTTCATGGTGCAATCTGTATGTCGGTTTCGGGAAGATGTTTGCTTTCAAATTATATGACGGGCAGAGATTCAAACCGCGGTGATTGCGCTCAGCCTTGCAGATGGAATTACCGTTTGGTTGAAGAAAAACGCCCCGGCGAATATATGCCGATTTATGAGGATGAACAAGGCTCATATATACTTAATGCAAAAGATATGTGCCTGATTGAGCATATTCCGGAATTATACAAATCAGGTATTACAAGCCTTAAAATCGAAGGCAGAGCAAAAACCGAGTATTATACGGCGGCTGTAACAAATGCGTACAGAAAAGCTGTTGATGGATTTATTGAATCAGGTTTTGATGATGATTACAAAATTTCTGATAATTGCAAAGAGGAAGTTTTAAAAATTTCTCATCGCGATTATTCTACAGGATTTTACTTCGGTAAGCCTGATGCATCTCAGGGTCAGGTTTATGATAACGCTGGATATATCCGCGATTATGAGTTGATTGCAATTGTTCTTGATTATAAAGATGGACTTGCAACAGTTGCTCAGAGAAATAAGTTTTACCCCGGAACATATGATGTTCTTGAGGC
>JBGVHY010000122.1:0-9363 GCA_045122755.1 Acutalibacteraceae bacterium
ACAATACCACACCCGAGCACAACAGTTGGTAACCATAACGATGAGGGTCCACCCGTTCCCATTCCGAACACGGTAGTTAAGCTCATTCGTGCCGAAGATACTTGGAGGGCGACCTCCCGGAAAAATAGGTCATTGCCAACACAGACGACTTGTTCATTTGAACAGGTCGTTTTTTATTTATATTATTTGACACTGTTTTATAGTTGTTATATAATGTAAGTAATACTTTGACAGGAGTTGTATATGAAAACATATTCTAGAAGGAAAAAGGGTAAAAGAGATAGACTGCCGAAAGAAGAACTAATAGGAAATTATATTTGTTTTCGTTTCAATAACAATTCCAGTTGTTAGTTATTTTATATGTTTTGATATATATTCTAAAAATGTAATGGCTGAATATTTCTATTACGAATCCATAGAATCTAAAATAGTCGCTTTTATATGTTAGATAATAAATATTATTTTAATTCCTATTTCAGTTAATTGTATCATTGAAAGATCAAAAAGGAATTACAAGAGATTTGCTACATTAACTACATATATTGCTATTGTTTTGTTATTATTGCCATATGTTTTCTTCACTGCGGCGTCGCTGCTGACGAAAATTCAATTAAAAAAATACGTTTTGTAATGTAAAAGCGCAATATTCGTATACGGACATAAAAGAATGTGAAATGTATTTTTTTGCGGGGGTTGGAAAAAGCGGTAAATCTGAGTTAGGTTATAACATTGTCTTTGATAATGGCGTTGAAATTACAATTGAAGCTGATGCAGACATATTTGTTTCAAACTTTAAAAGTGACACCGCTAATCTCGTGAAATTCAATAAAATACTTTCTAAAAATTGTCGAATTACTTTTGATAATAAATCTGATGAAATCTTCGAATCTTATTTTGACAGTAAAAAAGACTATAAATATTTTAAAAAGTTTATTAAGAAATTAAAAAAGGATGTTTAAAATGAAGAAAATTTTATCTTTTGCTTTATGTATGATACTTGTTTTTGCAATGCCGATAACATCTGCAACGGCAAAAACGTCTGTTCCAACCAGCGGTTCTTCAAACATCGTGTCGAGTACTACTGCAACAGTATCATCAACAGTTTATATAACCTCAACGGGCACAAAATACCACTGAGCAAGTTGCGGTTCTTTAAGTAAAAGTAAAATTTCAATCAGTAGAAGTGACGCAATTGCCAAAGGTTACACCGCCTGTGCGCGTTGCAAACCTTAAAATTAGCGAAAGGAAACTATAATTTATGGAGCTTTTTAATGGTAGACCGATTGATACTGTCGGTCGTGAGGACAGGGAAGTCAGGGTTTATGATTTTTTGGATAGCTTAGGAATTGAGTACGAGCGCACCGACCATGGACACGCCGACACAATGGAAGCGTGTTTTGAGATTGATAAGGTACTAGGTACACTTATCTGCAAAAATCTTTTTCTTTGTAACCGCCAAAAAACTCAGTTTTATCTTCTTATGATGCCTGGGGACAAGCCTTTTAAAACAAAGATTTTATCTCATATGCTGGAAATATCCCGCCTTTCGTTTGCTGATGAAAGCTTTATGGAGCAGTTTCTTGATATAAAACCCGGTGCAGTTTCAGTAATGGGACTGATGAATGATGAAGAAAATCGCGTACAGCTTATTATCGACAAATGTGTTATCGATGATGAATTTTTCGGTTGCCATCCTTGCGTAAACACATCCAGCCTTAAAATGAAAACACAAGATATAATAGAAAAGTTTCTGCCTGCAGTAAATCACGAACCCATAATCGTAGATTTGCCGTATAATGTAGAGGAATAAAAGTAGGTTTTGTATATAAATTCTAATCTCTTAAAAATTCTGTTCCGCCTACATTATAATTGTCGGCATTCTTTTTGCCGAAATCGTACAATTTATTAATTTTATGTTCTTCACCTCAAACTTGGATTATAGCATATTTAGGTATAGTGTCAATTAAAACAAAGACGGGAGAAAACTCCCGTCTTTATTACTATTTATGATACCAGCGTGCCGCCTTCGACATGATTAATTAAGAAAATATTTTCCTCTTGAAGCGTCTGGTCATTAATATAAACGATTACATCGCCGCCGTCGCTCGCCTTACATTGAAATTCATAGCAGTAAATCTCATTAAGTGCGTTATCGGTTATCAGCGCCTTGGCGCTGCTTTCAACGGTCAACTCGTCACTTACAACCGCGCGAGCGCTGTCTTCGCTGTTTTTAAAAGTGTATTTATTACGCGCATGATGATTCATAATAAATCCGCGAGCTTCCACCGAAATCACTTCGCTGTCTTCGAGATTAACCCCGACTTTTATAAGGTCACTGTAATGAATAATTTCGTTCTCGTAAAACGCAAGGTTAACTGTAAGAATGTTTTCATTTATAATATAATAGCTCTCGTAAAAGTTAAGACCCGAAATTTTGTTAAGATACTTCTTAGCGATTTCAATCGCTTGTTCAACGGTGATTTTCTGACTTGCAGGAGTCTTGCTTTTGTTCATATATAGGCAGTATCCGCCGAGCTTAGTCACCGCGCAGACGGTATCACCATTTTCAAAAATATAGCTTTCGGTGTTAGAATCCTCGTCACAGGTATAAATTAAATCATTGTCACCCGAAAATTCTTTTGCTTTGATGAGTGCCTGATCTTTTGAAATTTCGGCGCCTGTTTTAAGCAGTTCAGCCTCTTTTCGGCTTATATGGTCAGAAAACGGACCGTCATAAATGAGCGTTGGAATTGCGTCTGCAATTTCGCTGATATCCTCTGTCGAAGCAGAAAATTCAGTCTCATTTTCAAGCTCATTCATCGCATTGTCAACGTCCTGCGTAAGTGAATTTGAGTCCTCAAGCTGCATTGCGGTCTGTGTAATTTCATTTGTCAGCTTTTCGGAAAACTCAATCAGCTTTTTAAGCTGTTTTTTGTTCTCTGTGGTTACTTCGTCTGTGTCCGAAACCGCTACCGCGCGTGAAAAATCACCTGCGGTTGCTAAAAATTTGTAGATATTTTCGGTGTTTTCCTGAGAAACAGGCAATCGTTCAAGACATTCCTTCGCAGCTGATGAATTTTTATAAATATCGGCTGAAAGCGCTGATAGCATCTCGGGTGAAGACGAATAAAGTTGTTTTTGCAACCCGTAATTTATCTCATTAAGCAATGATGAAAACTCGGAAAACGACTGCTTGTAACCTAGTGCGATGCGGTCTTTAAGATAATTTTTCTGCAAGTATTGACTGATTGCGCAACCGCCTAATACGAGCGCAAAAGCGCTCAAAAAGCTTATAATTCTTACAAAACATCTCTTTTTAATTCTCATTAATTTTACCTCGATACATTACCATTGTTTTTAACTATTTTTGCCTTAAAATTTGTAACTATTCGTATTTTTGTTGTAAAATAAAAATATATCTGTTATAATAAAATTTAAACTGAAGAAAGGAACTCAAAAAATGGCTTATTTTAATAAAACTGATATATTATTACCTAAAAATATTAAGGATAACTGGGCGGTTATTGCCTGTGACCAGTTTACTTCGGATTTGTCTTACTGGGACAGAGTAGCTTCCGCAGTAGGTGGCGATAAATCTACATATAATCTTATACTTCCTGAGATTTTCCTTGAGGACAATTCGGAAAAAAGAATTGAAAAAATCAATAAGAATATGAAAGATTATCTTGATAGCGGTGTGTTTGAAACTTATGAAAACAGTATGATTTTTGTAAGCCGTAAACAGAGTGATGGCCTTGTAATGGACGGCATTATCGGTGCAATAAATCTTGATGATTATGACTATAAAAAGGGCGCAAAAAGCCTTGTAAGAGCAAGCGAGCAGACAGTTATCGAGCGCATTCCGCCAAGAGTACGTATCCGTAAGGATGCGCCGCTCGAATTTCCGCATATTCTTTTGCTTATTGATGACCCTTCGTTGTCGGTTATCGAGCCGATTGCAGACAAAAAGGACGATTTTAAGAAATTATACGACCTTAAATTAATGGAAAACGGCGGTGAAGTAGAGGGTTACCTGCTCTCATACGAAGCTATAGAAAAAATTGGGGAAGCACTCGAAAAGCTTATTGAAAACTCTGACGACAAACTGCTTTTCGCAGTAGGTGACGGCAATCACTCATTGGCGACTGCAAAAACCTGCGCCGAAACCGCCGAGAGTTCAAAAGCAAAAACCGCAATGGTTGAGATTGTCAATATCCACAGCCCTGCTATCAATTTCGAGCCGATTTACCGTGTGCTTTTTGATTGCGATGCGAATGAAGTAATTAACGATTTTATTAATGATAACGGCGGTGAGTATGAAGGCGCCGATGCGCACGTGTTTACTGTTGTAACTGCAGACGGCGAGCGCAAAATCGGTATCAAACCGACCGCAAAACTGCCTGTCGGCACTTTGCAGACCTATCTTGATGAGTACTTGAAAGCGCACAGCGAAATAAAAATTGACTACATTCACGGCATCGAGGCAACAAAACAGCTTTGCAAGGCTGAAAATACCGTTGGATTTATATTTGAGGGTATGAAAAAAGACGAACTTTTCGAGGCAATCAAAGCCGACGGCTCATTGCCGAGAAAAACTTTTTCAATGGGTCATGCCGAGGATAAAAGATATTATATCGAAGGCAGAAAGATAAAGTAAATGGAAAACGAATACAGCTTAAAACAGTTACAGCAGAAAAACCTCGAGCTATTACTCGAACTTGATAAATTCTGCAAAAATTATAATAAAAAAATCTTTGTTATCGGCGGCGGGCTTATCGGTGCGGTGCGGCACAAAGGCTTTATCCCTTGGGATGATGACCTTGATGTTTTTATGCTCCGTGACGATTACGAGTGGCTCTGCGAAAATTTCAATAATTTAGCTGATAATGAAAAGTTTTATTTTGAGAAAACTACTAAGGACCATTACACTCGTCTTCAAATCGGTGCGGTTGTTGATGAAAATACCACTTTTGTGAAAACGCGACAGAAAGATCTTAGCGACGTTCACCACGGTGTAAGAATTGACATTATACCGCTTGATGGCTGTCCGAAATCACGTTTTAAACGAAAAACGCAAATTTTGTGGGCATTGCTTTATTCAATGTTCATTGTCGGCGAACCGCATACAAGCAAGGGTAAGGCGCTTGAGCTTATTTCGCGTATTTTACTCGCGTTTTTCCCGACTCCGAAATCGCGTTATAAGGTATGGCGCCTAGCCGAAAAACGTATGACAAGGTTTAAGGCTGAGGAGTGCGAAAGCTTAACCGAGCTTTGCTCATGGTATCAGTATATGGTAAACGAGTATTCAAAAGAGATTTTTTCTGAGGTTGTTTATCTGCCGTTTGAGGATGCGCAAATTCCTGTTCCTGTCGGGTATGATGCGTATCTCAAAAAAGCTTTCGGCAATTATATGGAATTACCGCCTGAAGAGGATAGAGTTCCGAAGCACGACGCGGAAATTATCGACCTTGAAAACAGCTACAAAAAGTATTTCGGTGGAAAAAAATGAACGAAAATACTTTAGTCAGGTTTATGCTCTGCAATGATGTTTTCGGCGAACCGATTTTGTCAAATGAAGAATTTTACGAGTTTGAAAATCTCTTTTACAATAAGGATTTATCGGGTGCAAGGAAACTAAAGCTGTGGGAGCTTGTAGACTTAATAAATGACAACGAAAAGGCAGAAAGAATCTACCTTGCCTTGCAGAAAAATTATGATAATTTTTTGAGCAATTTGAGAAGAGACAGTATTAAAATTTTAACCGAAAAAGATGACGATTATCCTGTAAGATTAAAGCAAAAACTAAAAAAACAAGCACCTGTTCTGCTATATTCAGTCGGCGATACTCGCTTGCTTAACAAGCCTTCGTCAGCGGTAACTGGTTCACGAAAAATGAGCGAAAAAGGGCAGAAATTTGCCTTCGATATTGGCGAGACAATCGCTCTTGAAAACAAGGTAATCATCAGCGGCGGCGCAACCGGATGCGATAAAAACGCAACTGAGAATGCTATAACAAACGGCGGTAACGCTGTATGGTTTTGTGCAGTTCCGCTCTCGCAGATGCTTCGCGATAAAACAATTTTAAATTGGATTGAAGATAAAAAAATCTGCTTGTGTTCTGATTTTAACCCTTACGGCAAGTTTGAGGGCAAAATTGCCCTGCGGCGAAACCGATATATCTATGCCAATGCCGAAACCGCCTTCGTCTGCCAGTGTAATTCTAAAATTTCGGGCACATATTCAGGCGCTTTATTCTCGCTAAAAAATGATTTGTGCGAGCTTTTTGTTTATGGCAACGGCTTAGATGCTTCGGAATTGCTTATAAAAAACGGCGCAATCGCCATTGTCGACAAATAACAGTTGATTTTTTGTGAAAATGTGATATACTTATATGGAATTTAAAATTTATTGGAGGAAAATAAATGTCAAAAGTTGCAGTAATGACTGATACAAACAGCGGCATTGTAAAAAAAGAAGCAGATGCTTTAGGTATTGCGCTGCTTCCTATGCCTTTTATTATAGATGGTAATGATTATCTCGAGGGTGTAAACCTTACTCATGAGGAGTTTTACGCTCTGCTTGACAGAGATGCAGATGTCTCAACATCTCAGCCTACACCTGCAAGCCTTTGTGATATGTGGGAGTCATTGCTTGAAAATGGCTATGATGAAATCGTTTATATCCCGATGTCTAGCGGATTAAGTAAATCCTGTGAAACCGCAATCAGCTTTTCAAAAGAATATGATGGCAAGGTTCAGGTCGTTGATAACCAGCGTATCTCGGTTACTCAGCGCCAGTCGGTGCTTGATGCGATTAAGCTTGTAGGCGAGGGCAAAAGCGCACCTGAAATCAAAGAAATATTGGAACGCGACAGAGATGAAGCGAGTATTTATATCACAGTTGATACGTTGAAATACTTAAAAAAAGGCGGTCGAGTTACTCCAACTGCGGCGGCGCTCGGTACTGTGCTTAATTTAAAACCTGTTTTGCAGCTGCGCGGCGAAAAGCTTGATGCTTACGCAAAGGTAAGAGGTATGAAAGCCGCTCGCAAAACTATGATTGATGCGATGAAAAATGATATTGAAACAAGACTTTTACCGCTTGCAAAATCGGGCAGACTCGCTCTTATGATTGCTTACAGTCAGGTTGATGATGAAACCTTGCAGTCCTGGATTGCTGAGGTACAAGCGGAATTTCCGACTTATGAGATTTATCATGCACCGTTAGCGCTATCAGTAGGTTGTCATATCGGTGCGGGCGCACTTGCTCTAGGCGCTTGCATAATTGAATAAAATTAAAAAAGTGCTTTTTTAAAAAGCACTTTTTGTTTTTTACTGTCAGAAATTAATAAAAGTCTAGTTATTATTAATAGAAAGGGGAAGAAAATGCTTAGCTTACTGTTAACAGTTACTACTAATGAAAAAAGCGAAGAAAAATTTAATAAAATTTATAATGAATACATAAACCTGATTTTTTATATAGCTTCGGGCTTTTTTGACAATCAACAGGACAAAGAAGATGCGGTATATGAAACATTTTTAAAAATAGTTTCAAATCTTGAACACATAGGTGATGATAAAAAGCGCACCAAAAACTTTGTTTCGGTTGTCACAAAAAACACCTGTATTACTATGAAAAATAAGCAGTGTAAATTAAAACAGGTTTCTTTTGAGGATATCCCTGAGTACGATGCGGTAAGCGGTAATTTGCAAGAGGATTTTGATAATAAAACCGCTCTAGAAATTTATAAGAAGTGCCTGC
The DNA here is from genome assembly GCA_045122755.1 of Acutalibacteraceae bacterium. Classification (GTDB taxonomy): domain Bacteria; phylum Bacillota; class Clostridia; order Oscillospirales; family Acutalibacteraceae; genus RUG11462. The sequence goes on from JBGVHY010000122.1 coordinate 7,762, forward strand.
TTTCTCTTCCCGAAAACTATTACGAGATAATTTATCTGAAATTTTATGAGGAGCTTTCAAATCGTGAAATTGCAAAATTGCTTGGCATCTCCGAAGATACTTGTTATCAGCGACTGCACCGCGCAAGAGGTGCGCTGAAAACTGCTATTAAGGAGGCAATGCAGAATGAATAGCGAAATTTTAAAATTGGCTTTAGCCGAGACCTCGGAAGAAAAACTGCTTGGCGGTATCCCTGAAAATCTGCCGAAAGCAGAGCTTTCCGAAAAAATTGAAAAACGGATAAATAATATTTTAAGAAAAAAGAAAGCACGAATCGGTTTTATAGCTGCGGCAGTTGCGGTAATAATACTCGCAACTCCGATTATAGTAAATCAATTAAAACCGCTCGAGGAAATTGTTGTAGAATCTGTTACACCAGAAACTCATACTGTTTCAAAAAATACAACAAGGATTAATAACAAGGTAACTGTTGATATTGATACAAAGGATGAAACTGATATGGCAAACACAATTGTAGATAATAAAGTTGAACCTACAATTAAAAACACAAATAATGGTGAATCGGTTATAAAAGAAGATGATTTGGTAATTGATATAGAAGATAAATCAAATACAACCAAAAACAATGCAGAAAAAACCACCGAGTTAACACATTCTAAAGAGTATCAGGATAATTTAATGAATGGCTCAAAACAATTGAGTGTTTTGAAATCAATCAAAGGCTTTGATGATTATTATTCATTTTACGATGAAAAAGGCAGACTTAATATTTTGTATTGGGATGATGAAAGTCTCGAAATAATGAAAAAGTATTTAGATTCAACCGTTGTGATTTTCAAAAAAGTTAAATTCAGCAAAGATTATCTTTCAGAAATCCACAGAGTTTTATCGGAAAACAAAGAAAAATTTGATATTTCTGTAATCGGTATCGGAAACAGAAATAATCAGGTAATGGTTATGATTAGTGATGAAAGCAGAAAGAAAGATATTCTTGAATTCTTGAATAAAAACATTGAAAACTTCGATGAAAAAGCTGTAGATATTATAGTTTGTGACGGAGAAATAGTTGAAGGCTAAGCTTACAGCTTTAGTGAATAAATAACAGAAATGGGGTAATACCAATGTGCTTTTAGAAATGTTCATATAAGCTTATATAAAACAAATGGAGGTAGGAATTTATGAAGAAAATATTTTCGCTTGTATTAGTTGTTGTTTTGTTGGTGTTTCCGATGTATAACTCTTATGCTTTTGAATCAAATGAAAAATCACAGAATGTTAGTTCAGAGAAAATTTCTTTTATGGACACAGAATATTATCAACATAATATATCAACAGCAATGGATCAGTTGTCAGTTATTAGAAAAAAATTCTCAAAAAAAGATTTTCATCCTTATTTTGATGAGAATGGTATATTAAATATATTAATTTATGCTGGTTCTGAGAATGCTACGCAATCAAAACAAGCGGTGTTAGATAAATTTAATGATTTAGAGTTGAATTATAATAATGCTCTTAAGGTTAGCAATCTTGATTCTCAAAAAGTAATATTTAAAAAAGCTGAATTTAGCAATGAGTATCTTTCAAATATACAATCTTTTCTTA
>JBGVHY010000123.1:0-10741 GCA_045122755.1 Acutalibacteraceae bacterium
ATTTGGCGATATGCCTGCTGTGCTTGCATCTGCTGTTTTATTTGCTGTTTATCACGGTAATTTCATTCAAATTCCGTTTGCGTTTTTAGTAGGTCTGTTTTTAGGCTTAATTACTGTTATTACGGGTTCAATTTGGCCGGCAGTAATTGCTCACTTCGCAAATAATGCTTTTTCTGTAATAGCAAATGCTTTTTCTTATAGTTATATAATGATAACAGGATACTTATTTTTAATAATATTAGTTTTTGGTATAATAAGCCTGATATATTTGCTTAAACGCAGAGCTTTTTCAAATATTCAGAAGAAAACAACTGTTATAAGCGGTGAGTTAAAATTTTTAAGAATGCTTTCAGCACCTACTACTATAATTTTTATTGTACTGATGCTGATTACTGCATTTTTAAGTAGGGCATAAAGCTATGAATTATGATATTTATATGAAGGAAGCGCTTTTATTAGCCGAACAAAGCTTTGACGAAAACGAAGTGCCTGTCGGCGCTGTAGTTGTCAAAGACGGAAAAATTATCGGCAGAGGCAGAAACAGGAGAGAGCAATTAAAAAACGTTCTGTCTCATGCTGAAATTGAGGCGATAAATGATGCTTGCAACAATCTTTCTTCGTGGCGGCTTGACGGCTGTGATTTGTATGTAACTCTTGAGCCTTGCCCGATGTGTTCAGGCGCAATAATCAACGCAAGAATTAACAAGGTTATTTACGGTGCGAGAGATGAAAAACAAGGTGCTGTAAGCTCGGTTATTTCAATGTTTGACCTTGATTTTAATCACAGACCGAAGGTAGTTTCTTCCGTTTTGGAAGATGACTGTTCAAAGCTATTGAGTGATTTTTTTAAATCATTAAGATAAAATTTTATTTAAAGGATGTAAATATATGAAACTTGGTATTGTAGGATTGCCTAATGTCGGCAAATCAACTCTTTTTAACGCAATTACAAATGCAGGCGCTTCTGCCGCTAACTATCCATTCTGCACAATTGAGCCGAATGTTGGCATGGTTTGCGTCCCTGATGAGCGTTTAGATAAGCTCGCTGAATTATTTCAGCCTGATAAGGTTACACCTGCTGTTATTGAATTTGTTGATATTGCGGGTCTTGTTAAAGGCGCTTCAAAAGGTGAGGGACTCGGCAATAAGTTTTTGTCACATATTCGTGAGGTTGATGCTGTTGTTCATGTCGTAAGATGCTTTGAAAATAATGACATCGTTCACGTTGATGGTTCGATTGACCCTAGCCGCGATATTGAAACTATCAATCTCGAATTGATTTTTTCCGATATTGAGATGGTAGAACGTAGAAAAGATAAGACAATGAAGCTTTTAAAGGGTGACAAGTCATTACAGAAAGAGGTTGACTTCCTTGCAAGACTTATTGCGCATCTTGAAGAGGGTAAGCCTGCACGTTCTATTGAGATGGACGAGGATGAAGAAGAAATTCTTAAAACAATTGCTCTTTTATCCTCAAAACCGGTTATTTATGCTTGTAATATGAGCGAAGATGACTTTACTTCAGGTATTAGCGAAAATGCTCGATTTAATGCTGTTAAACAGATTGCAGAAAGCGAAAACTCTGGCGTTTTACCGATTTGTGCTGAGCTTGAATCTCAGCTTGTTGATATGGATGCTGAAGAAAAAGCGATGTTTTTGAGTGAATTAGGACTTGAAAGTTCAGGTCTTGACAGATTAATCAAAGAGTGTTACTCGCTTTTGGGACTTATTTCATATCTTACAGCAGGCAAACCGGAAGTAAGAGCCTGGACAATTAAAAAGGGAACAAAAGCTCCGGGTGCAGCAGGAGTTATCCATACTGATTTTGAAAAAGGATTTATCAGGGCTGAGGTTGTATCATATGAGGATTTGCTTCAGTACGGCACAATGGCGGCTGTAAGAGAAAAAGGATTGCTCAGAAGCGAAGGTAAAGAGTATGTTATGAACGACGGAGATGTTGTACACTTTTTATTCAATGTTTAACATTCAATATGTTGACTTTTTTGAATTATTAATGTATAATAAATCTGTTAAAATGCCTTAGGAGGACTAATAGTGGAAATAAATATTTTTGAATTAATCAACCTGCTTATTCGTAAGTTATGGATTCTTGTTATATCGGCTTTGGTTTGCGCCGGTTTAGCGTTTTGTTACAGCTTTTTCAGCTTAACACCTTTGTACACATCTACTTCAACAATTTATATCAACAACTCATCTGTTTCAGGCTATGAAAGCAAAGTATCGTCTTCTGATATTTCTGCCGCTGAATCTCTTGTAAACAACGTAGTAGCAATTGTTGAAAGCCGTTCAGTTCTTAATCTTGTTTATGAAGATTTAGGCAGAACTGTTTCTCAGGAAGAGCTTAAAAATATGCTTACTGCAGAAGTAAAAACAAATACTGTAATGGTTGAAGTTTCAGTTGAATGTGATAATGCTGAGGATTCTCAGAAAATTTGTAATTCATTCGTAAAATGTTCGCAGAAGAGAATTCAGGAAGTAATCGAGAATTCAGGTGTTTCTGTTGTTGATGAAGCAAGCCTTCCAAAAACAACATCATTCCCAAATCATAAAACTTACATAATCTTAGGCTTATTAGCCGGTTTAGTCGTTTCAGCTGTGGCAGTAGTAATTATTGATATTCTTGATACAAGAATTGATTCTGCTCAGGACTTTGAAGAAACATTCCCTGATATTTCAATTATTGGTATCATTCCAAGTATAGAGGAGGTTTAATCATGGCAAAAAAACATAACTCAAGATTTACTGAGTCCTCAATTATTAATAAAGATACTTCATTTACAGTTATTGAGGCCTTTAAAGCCGCTCGTACAAACCTTATGTTTATGCTTGATTCTCAGAGTGACAAGAATTCAATCGTATTTACAAGCTATGCACCTATGGACGGTAAGTCAACTACTTGTCTTAACCTTGCTATCACATTCGCTCAGACAGGTGCCAGAATTCTCGTAATTGACGCTGATATGAGAAAACCTGCACTTCACAGATATATGAAAACTCAGTCAAAACCAGGTCTATCTGAAGTGCTTGCAGGTATGTCTGATGATAAACCTTGCATTTATAAAACAGATATTGAAAATCTGTTTATTTTGCCTTCGGGCACAATTCCACCAAATCCAACTGAGTTGCTTATTTCAAAGAATATGGAAAAACTTCTCGAGGATTGCTCGCCGTTGTTTGACTATATCTTTATTGATACTCCACCACTAGGACTTGTTACCGATGCTGCAATCGTTGGCGCAAAAACACTCGGTGTTATCAATGTTGTTAACTGTGAACGTTCAAGAAGTGAGGACGTTGAGTCTATCCGTACAACTATTGAGCAGGCAGGTATCAATCTTATCGGCTGTATTATTAATGCTGTGCCACTTACAGCTTCTTCTAAAAAGTATCATATTAGAAATACAAATTACGGCTACAATTATGGTTATGTTGATTATGATTACTATTATAAGAATAAAAATAACCGTAAAACAACTGATGATAACAGCGACAAATCTGATGCTAAAGTATAACCAGGTGAAAGAATGATAGATTTTCATGCACATATTTTGCCTTGCGCTGACCATGGAAGTGACAGTATTGAAACTTCAGTTAAACAGATCAGCCTGGCATTACAGGCAGGAATCACTACTATAATTGCAACCCCTCATTTTTATATGAATTCGGATTCACTTGACCGATTTGTTAATCGTCGCGAAAAGGCATATAATTTACTTACAAATGCTCTTAATGAATGCGGTATGCATATGAATATTATTAAAGCAAGCGAAGTTAACTTGCAGGTTGATTTATTTAAGATTAATGATTTAAGACCGTTGTGTATTGAGGGTACAAATTATATGTTGCTTGAAATGCCCTTGAATGTCAGTTGGACTCAATGGCATTATGATGCAGTTGACGAATTGATTGCAAGAGGAATTGAACCAATAATGGCTCATATCAACAGATATTCTTCATTTTACCTTAAAAAGCTGTTTGAAAAGGACGTTTTGTTTCAGGTGAACGTTGAAGCTTTCAAAACTTTCTCTTCAAGAGCGAAAATTTTGAAATATTATAAAAAAGGATATGTGAATTTACTTGGCTCTGATATTCATAAGTTTTCAATGGATTCTTATGAAACGTTCAAGAAGTACAGCGAAAAATATCCTAAGATCTATAAAACATCCGATATGAACGGATTAAGAATAATTGATACAATTAAAAACGGTAATTAAGACCCAAAGTCTTAATTACCGTTTTGTTATTTTAGAATTAATGTTTTCATACAATATTATGAAAGTGGTGATAGTTTGATTTGCTTAAACAGTTTTTATGAAAAAGAAATAATATCAATGAAAGACGGGTCGCGGCTCGGGGAGGTTTCCGATATTGAAATTGATGAAAACAACGGAAATCTGATATCATTAATAATCACAGGAAAACTGCGTTTATTTGGTCTTCTTGGAAAAGGAGAACCGGTTATCATTCCTTGGAAAAGTGTTAAAGTTATCGGTGAAGAAACAATTCTAGTTGATATTCAAAACGAATCCAATAATGCTCCTAAAAGAAATAACATTATAAAAAACTTTTTAGATTAGTTTTCTGTAAACCAGACGCTTTTAACCTTAAACTCGCGCTTGTTTAAATAATTAAGCATTCCTGCATCAGTTTTAAAATTAAATACAAGCTTATATGAATACAAAGCCTGATGAACAAAGCCTTTTTTCTTATCAGCGCCATTTTTACCGTATTTTCCGTCACCAACAAGGGGATGACCGATATGAGCAAAATGTGCTCTAATTTGATGAGTCCGTCCTGTCAAAAGTTCAATTTCTAGCAAGGACACTCCGTCAAACTCTCTTAAAACTTTGTACTTAGTCTTAATTTCTTTACCACCGTCAAAAGGTTTGTCAAATACTTTTACAATGTTTTTATCTTCATTTTTTGAAAGATATCCTATTAAAGTATCCTCTTTATGCTTTAATTTGCCGTGTATCAAGCACAAATAAAATTTATCTAATTCTCTGTGCTTGATTTTTTCGTTTAAAATACGAAGCGTTTCAGCGTTTTTAGCGGCAATTACAATTCCGCCTGTATTTCTGTCAATCCTGTTAGCAAGAGCAGGGGAGAAAGAATTTTCTTTATTAGGGTCATATTCGCCTTTTTCAAACAAATAACGCTGAATTCTTGTGATTAAAGTATCTCTAAATTCCTGATTATCAGGGTGAACAATAAGACCTTCGGGCTTATCTATTAAAATTATATTTTCATCTTCATAAATTATATTCAGCTTTTTTGAAGCATACATAAAGTCGTAAACAGTCGGGGAAACTTCAAAAAACTCATCATTTATATACATTTCAACAATATCGCCGAAATTAAGACGCGTTGAAATTTCAGCGCGCTTTCTGTTAACCTTAATTCTTTTAAGTCTTATATACTTATATAAGAGATTCTTTGGTAGCAATGGCGCTGCTTTTGTAATGAATTTGTCTAAACGCTGATTCGCGTCGTTTTCATTAATAGTAAAACTCTTCATTATTTCCTCGTTTAAATAATATTTCTTAAAATTCCGAATATAATCAGAATAGCAATTACGACATAAGTTAATATATCAAATTTCTTACCTAATTGCAAGTCTCCGTTTTTGATATAAACGAAAATTGCACGTAAAATAATAATAAATATGACTGGCGACAAAATCAGCACTACGGGATTGTACTGAAATGCTGAATTAAAATCAAAATGCATTAAAGATATAAACATTCTTGTAATTCCGCAGCCTGGACATTTAAGTCCTGTTATTTTATTGAAGACACAGGGGATACCGCCGCCGATAAAGTAACAAAAAAGAGCATAGGCAACTAAAACCGATAAAATAATCAGTAAAATGCCTATAACTCTTTTTGTTCGATAATTCATATGCACTTATGCCATCTGATTTAATTCATTTTGAATTAATGCATAAGAAACTATTGAGAAGCCGAATAAAGTAAGCAAAAGGTAAATAACGCCTGTGCTTGAGTCAGCAGGAACACCTCTCAAAGCCTTGGCTTTGTTTACACGTTCACCGGCTTTGTACATCCAATAAAGAAGATAGATGCTGCAAGTAATAATACTTAATAAGAATACAATTCCACCTGAAGGTGCTTCCTTGTCGTCTGCCGCAACATTTAATTCATTTACAAGACATACAAACCAGTAAATTCCGTAAATACCGCAGGTTACAATAGAGAGTACTATTGCAAGACCAATACTTCTTTTAGTAATCATAATTAATTCCTCCTAAAAAATTAATGTACAAAAATTAGTTTTTGGTTTCAATTAAACCATATTTGCCGTCTTTTCTTTTATAAACGACGCTTACAAGCTCAGTATCAATATTTTCAAAAATAAAGAACTGATGGCCAATAAGATTCATCTGCAAGATAGCTTCATCAACAGAAATGGCCTGTAAAAAGAATTCTTTTGAGCGAATAACTTCAAACTTATCTTCATCTTCTGTCTCAATCGGTGCAAATACTTCATCAAATGAGGTTGAGCGAAGTCTCTTTTCAAGCTTTGTTTTCTGTTTTCTGATTCTTCTGACAATATTATCAAATGCATTATCAAATGCATCAGTTAAATCTTCCTGAACATCCTCAGCTCTGTAAACAGTTGATTTATCTTTGATAGTAATCTCAGCTTTTACAGTGTTGTTTTCCAATACAAATTTAAGAGTTGCTTCTGCATCTTCTGAGAAAAAACGTTCAAGCTTAGTCAGCTTTTTCTCGATGTGCTCTTTTGAGCTGTCTTTTAAAGCTACTTTTCTTAAAATGTAATTAGTTTTCATAAAATCACTCCTTGCTATGAATAGATGAAATTAATCTAGAATTAATTTCATAATTATTATACCATTAAGTAGTGATTTTGTAAAGAGTTTTTTATGCAAAATATATAAAAATCTTAAATTATTTCAGTCTTATGTCGTGTAACATGACAACCTATATTCACTGCAACAGGCAATCCCGCTATATGAGTAGGGTAGTGTTCAATATTTACTTTAAGCGCAGTTGTTTTACCACCAAATCCCTGAGGACCGATATCGAGCTGATTAACTCTATCCAAGATATCTTTTTCAAGGATTCTGTAATATTCGCTCGAATTTATTTCTTCACCTGAACGGCACAACGCTTTTTTAGCGAGATATGCGCAGAGTTCAAAATCACCGCCGATTCCGACACCAATAACCATCGGTGGACATGGGTTAGCACCTGCACAACGAACAATGTCAACCACTGTATCAATTACAGCTTCACGATTTGCAGCTGGAGTTAACATTTTCACAGCGCTCATATTTTCTGATCCGAAGCCTTTAGGCGCAACGGTAATTTTGATTTTGTCACCGTCAACTATTTTTGTGTGTAAAACTGCAGGGGTGTTATCACCTGTATTAACTCTTTCCAAAGGGTCTTTTACTACAGATTTTCTCAGTAAGCCGTTTATGTATCCGTTTCTTACACCATCATTAACTGCTTTTTCAAGACTGCCGTCAATGATATGAACGTCCTGACCAATTTCTAAAAATACAACTGCCATACCGGTATCCTGACATACAGGAATATCAAGCTCATTTGCAGCGGCGATATTATCGTAAATATCATTCATTATTGCTTTTGGTAAATGATTTTCTTCAGCTTCTACCGCGCATTTTACACAATCAATAATATCTTCAGGCAGTTTTTTATTTGCATCAATACATAATTTTTCAACAACTGAAACTATAGTATTGCAACTTATTTCTCTCATATTATTATACTTCCTTAATTTAAAAAATCGGCTTATAGTGAATAAGCCGATTAGATTTTATTTAGAAGAACGGCGCGGTCTTCTTGAATCTGGATTTTTGCGTTTAAGCTGAGAAAACTTCTCTTCGCTCGATTGTTTGAATTTAGCCATCATATCCTCAAAAGATTGCGGTTCAGAAGACTTTTTGACACCTTCAAAAGTATTAAATTCAGCCGTATGTCGGCGACTTGGTTTTGTTGACTTCTCCATAGTTTGCTTAATAGACAAAGATATTTTCTTAATATCCGAGCAATCGAGAACTTTTACTTTAACTTCATCGCCAACTTTATAAATATCATTTATATCCTGAACATAGGTGTTAGAAACCTCAGAAATATGTACAAGACCTGATAAACCTTTTTCAAGCTCTACAAACACACCGAATTTTGTTATTCCGGTAATTTTACCGTTTAAAACTAAATCTTTTGAAAGTTGCATATATAATAATTTTTCCCCTTAAAAATTAATTACCCTTTATATCTTCGTAAATTTCTTCATTAGCGTATACAAAACCAAGTTTTTCTCTTGCGGCACGCTCAACAAGTTCATCATGAGAACCGTTTTTAAGAAGTGATTCAAGCTCTTCATTTGATACTTTAATTGCGCTGATTTCTTCCTGCTTTTCATTAAGAACTTTGCGTGAAGCGATAAGCTGGGATTGTAATGATATCATTGAATATACAAGGTAGAATGCAAGCAAAACAATAGACACTTTAAAAATTACACGTTTGCCTGCGCTATTAGTTTGATTCTTTCTGCTCATTTATAGTCCTCTTTAAACATAATTATAAAATTATTATACAACAACTAATGCTTATCTTTCAAGTTCTTTTTTAAAAAAATTACAATTATTTTATCAAAAAAGCGGTTTGCAGCGTTTTGAATAAAGAGAAATAGCTTTATAATAGGGGAAATAATCATTCTTTTAATAAATAAAATTACAGTAGTAAGAAAGAAAACAATATGCTTTGATATATAAATTCTGAACAAAGAAAAACTTAATAATTCAGATATCAGTACAAACCATCTTATCTCACCTTTAACTCGTATAAACAGAAGCAAAAAGGTTATAATTGCAGCGAGTAGAGAGAAAATAATGTCTTGAATTATAACAGATGCAACACCTGATTTAAATGTATTTCTGATAGATTTAAACACATCGTAGACAAGTGACAGCAAGATACCTGTAACTACTGCAAATATAATTGAAAGTAAATCAGATGATGAATCAATAGTCATTACTTAAATAACCTCTTGAATACAGGGCTTCCTTTTGAAGTTTCGTTATAAATGAGTCCGTAAATGTTTCCTGTAACCTTTAAATCACCGGTATCAACATCCATTTTTGATATATGAAGCTTTTCACCTTTGATTGTAAGCTCGCCCATTTCAGTTAGTAAAACGATTATATTTTCGTCGAAATTTTCAACCTTTTTAATTCCGCTCATACTTAAATTTTCTCTGTTTTCCATAATTATATTGTGTATTGTTCGTTTAGATATATTATTTGTGTCGTTCATAAAATCACCAATAAATTTTATGATTAAACTCAATTAAATATAACAAAACACCGCTTTAAAAGCGGTGTTTTAAACTAATAAATTATTTTAAGCGAGCCTTAAGACCATTGAATTCATCAACGATTTCCTTAGGAAGCTTGTCGCCGAACTGCTCATAGAATTTAGCGATGTTTTCGGTTTCTTCTGTCCAAACATCTTTATCAACAGTGAGAAGTTCCTTGATTGTATCTTCAGTAATGTCAAGACCTTCGATGTCAATGTCTTTAATCTCCGGAACATATCCGATTGGTGTTTCAACAGCATCAACTTTACCTTCGCAACGAGCGAGAATCCAGTTGAGAACACGCATATTGTCACCGAAACCAGGCCAGATGAAGTTGCCTTCGTCGTCAGTTCTGAACCAGTTAACGTTGAAGATTTTTGGAGCTTTGTCACCGAGTTTTTTACCCATTTCGAGCCAGTGAGCAAAGTAATCAGCCATATGATAGCCGCAGAATGGTTTCATAGCCATTGGATCGTTTCTTACAACACCTACAGCGCCTGTTGCAGCAGCGGTTGTTTCAGAAGCCATAATTGAACCTACAAATACACCGTTCTGCCAATCTTTTGACTGGTAAACCAGCGGAGCTGCTTTAGCACGACGTCCGCCGAATACGATAGCTGAAATCGGCACACCTTTACCTGAATCAAATTCAGAAGAAATGCAAGGACAGTTCTTAGCAGGAGCTGTAAATCTTGAGTTCGGATGAGCACCGCTTGTGCCAACTTTGTCAGCTTTGTCATATTTAGTGTAATCCCATTTTTCGCCTCTCCAGTTAAGAGCATTCTTTGGAGGATTCTTGTCGAGACCTTCCCACCAAACTGTATTGTCATCGAGGTTGTGACAAACATTTGTGAAGATTGTACCCTTACGGGTAGAAGCCAAAGCATTCGGGTTAGAATTTTCGTTAGTGCCAGGAGCAACACCGAAGAAACCGTTTTCAGGGTTGATAGCCCAGAGTCTGCCGTCTTCGCCGATACGCATCCAAGCAATATCATCACCTACACACCATACTTTGTAACCCATATCGCGGTATTTCTTAGGTGGAATAAGCATTGCGAGGTTTGTTTTACCGCAAGCTGAAGGGAATGCAGCTGCAATGTATTTAACTTCGCCCTGTGGATTTTCAAGACCGAGGATAAGCATATGCTCAGCCATCCAGCCTTCATTTTTACCAAGGAATGAAGCAATACGAAGTGCGAAACATTTTTTACCTAAAAGTACGTTTCCGCCGTAACCTGAGTTAACAGAAATAATGTAGTTATCTTCAGGGAAGTGACATATATATCTCTTGTCTTCGTCGATATCACATTTGCAGTGTAAGCCTTTGATCCAGTCTTCGCTGTCACCAAGA
>JBGVHY010000124.1:0-6413 GCA_045122755.1 Acutalibacteraceae bacterium
GTCGGGCAACACCCACACCATCAATGAGTCCTTCTTCAACCGCCTTAGCACCTACATCAGGCTCCATTCTTCCGGCACATACTACCGGAATATCGACAAATTTCTTTATATGAGCAACATCCTCAAGATTGCAATTTTGAGGCATATACATCGGCGGATGCGCCCAGTACCAAGAGTCATATGTACCGTTGTCGGCATTAAGCATATCATAGCCAGCTTCCTGAAGGTATTTAGCGGCTTTCTCGCTTTCTGCCATATCTCTGCCTATCTCGGTGTATTCCTCACCCGGAACAGCGCCAACGCAGAAATCTTTAACCTTTGACTCAACCGAATACCTGAGCGAAACAGGGAAGTCCTTGCCGCATTTTTCTTTGATAGCCTTAACTATATCTGTAGCAAAGCGGTAGCGGTTTTCAAAGCTTCCTCCGTATTCATCGGTACGTTTGTTGGTGTATTTTAAAGTAAACTGGTCAAGAAGATAGCCTTCGTGAACTGCGTGAACTTCCACACCGTCAACACCTGCCTTCTGGCAGAGATAAGCGGTTTTTGCGAAAGCATCAACAATTTCTTCAATCTCTTTTTTTGTAATTGCGCGGCATTTCATAGTTTCGTCCCATCTTGAGGGCAGTTCACTAGGGCTGGCCGACTGATAGCGAACATTTATGATAGGTTTAGCAATCGTATGTAAAACCGGGTTTTTATGAAGCATAACAAGGGGAGTAGGGATAGCAAAAGAGCGTCCCATACCTGCGGTAATCTGAACAAAAAGCTTTGCTCCGTATTTATGGATTTCTTCCATAAATTCTTTAAGCTCATCGAATTTTTTCTCGCCTTGCCAGAGCCATTTGCCGAAGTATGTATCGCGGATAGGCGCAATACCAGGTATAATAAGACCCACATTGTTTTTAGCTTTATCAATAAAGAACTTTGCAGCCTCTTTATCAAAATGATTAGGCTCCATCCAGCCGAAAAGCGATGTACCGCCCATAGGGCACATTACTATTCGGTTTTTGATTTCTACATTACCGATTTTCCAAGGAGTAAACAGAGCATTATATTTAGCATCCATTTCATAAACCTTCCTTTTATAAACATTTCATATTTATCTTCAGTATAATTATATATAACTTTTTGGCACCTGTCAAGCAAATGATGAGCATTTTGAATAATAATTTACTGTTGAAACATCAAATTTGTGTGAAAAATCATCAAGCAAAAACTGATTCCCAAATTCAGGAATCAGTTTTTGCTTTCTTTCTTTTAATTAGTACTATTATAAGTGTTATGATTAAGATAGCGGCAGTTACAGTAACTGTAATTGCGAATTTCGATACTCTTAGGTATCCCGAGCCTGTCCATAACTTAACCGTTGCAGTGCCTACTGTATCAATGCTGTCCTGCCCGATACCATCATTATTATTCTGAACGCGTTCACAGCGTACAAGCAGTCTGTGAGTGTTATATCCAAACGGCGCACAGGTAAAGAGCGTTACCATATCCTTACCTTCTCTGATTGTAAGCTCATCAACCTCATAAGGTAAAATCTGTTTGATTTCGGTTACTTTATAAGTAAGCTTTTCATAGAAATTTTCTATATAAATCTTATCACCGAGCTTTAAATCATAAAGTCCCCTGAACATTGCAGTATCTCTCCAGCCTCTGTGTCCTGCGATAATGCAATTTGTGTTATTACCACCCACGGGGTAGGAGGTGTTGGTAAGATGTGCTGAGCCTTTTGACAGAGTATCATAGTTTGCACCGAGATATATAGGCAGATAAACATCAATTTTCGGGATTGAAACAAATCCGATTATATCATCTTTGAGTCCGTATTCGCTGATGTCAATTTCGGGTTGCTCATATGAAAATGGGTCAGATAAATCCTGTTGCGCGGTTTCATATAATTCTTCGTTTCGTTTAACAAGTCTTTCATAAAGCTCTTTTTGCGAAGTGTTTTCTTCATTTCCGTTTCCGCTTTCCTCAGCCTTGTAAGTTGAACGAAAAATTTCATATTGATTATGCACCCGTCTTTGGTAAATCTGGTCGGTGACAACAGGGTAGAGCAATAATGTCAGCCCGCTTAAGATAAGCAGAGCAGCAATTATTTTTAAAGCAGTTCCGAGCTTTGCTTTTTTAGTCTTTATCAAATCTCTCAGCTCCTTTCTGCTTCTTTCTGCTTCTTTCTGCGGCGTTTTACAAGCAATACAATAACAACTATTATAGCCACAATTGCTGAAACGCTTATGCCTATGATAATTCCTAGATTGCGCATATCAAGGTCAAGCCCTAAGAATTTGGCAATGTTCGCAGTCTGTTCTGTTTCCTCAGGCGGAATGTACTCTGTGCGTTCACAGGTTACAAGCATACGGTGAGTGTTCACCGCATATGGTGTACAGGTTACAAGAGTAATAAGGTCATCGTCTTTATCGGCAGTAAGCTTGCTTAAGTCATCGGGTAGTACGATGTTTATTTCGCAAACTTTATATGCAAGCGTTTTGTCAAGTACGCTGATGTAAATATAATCGCCGATTACCAGTTCATCAAGTCGGGTAAATAATTCAGCGCTTGGCAGCCCCCTGTGACCTGTTAGAACCGAGTGACGGTATTTACCGCCGATAGGCAGAGCCGTCTGTTGTATGTGCCCCACGCCTTTTTCTAGTACTTCGTCACTTGTACCGTGGTAAATCGGTAATTTAACGGAGATTTTTGGGATTTCAATAGAAGCCATAATGCCGTCGCCATTTAGATTGAGCACCGATAAATAGTTTTCAGGTAAGGCATAACCGCTTCCGACTAAAAACGGGTCGTGAACAGGGTCGCCCGCAAGGTTTTCATTGTACTCTTCTGCCTCTTTCCAAGCCTTTTTGAGCGCTTTTTCGTCTAATTCATCAACTGCTTCGTCGTAGGTTGTAATGGCACTTACAAAATTCTTTTCGGCAAAATAATTACTTATATAAGGATACGCAAAAATTCCGATACCTGCGAGTATCAGAATAACAGCCATTATCGGTATTAAAATTACAAGTCCGAGTTTCTGTTTTTTTGCGTGTTTTTGTTTCATTATTTTATCCTTTAAACCAGTATATCAGCATTTAAACCTACCACAATTATACAAAAAAGCATTTGCCTTGTCAATAATATGAGATTTTTGTGATGGATTTAAGTCCTGCCATACTATAACCTTAAGCCGCCCGCAAAAGCGGACGGCTTATAAGGCTTGATTTTAATTTAATTTATGCTCTGCGTTTACGTGAAACGAAGTATACACCGAGAACTGCACAAACAATACCAGCGAGAACGAGTAAGATACCTGCTGCTGTGAAGAGCATTGTACCGATACCACCTGTTGTAGGAAGTGTGAAGCCTTTGCTGTTTTCAATTGTTACATCTGCATAACCGTCAGCTTCATCACCTTTGATTTCGATTGTCTTTGCAGATGAAGGAAGGTTGTATCCATCCGGAGCCTTTGTCTCTTTAAGTGAATATTCACCAACATCAAGACCTGAGATTAAAAGTGTACCTGTTGTTGCAACGAGAGTAGTTGTTGTGTTTGTATCGTCAGCAGTAGCTACTCTGTATTCGCCGTCAGCTACCTTTACAAAAGCGATAGCCGTGTTGCCTTCAGAAAGTGTAAATTCAGCACCGTTAAGCTTTGTTACTGTGCCTTTTTCAACTTTCACAAGGTCAAAACCGTATGTGTAAACTTTAACTTCATCAGTTGTCTTTGTGTTTGTTGATGTTGTTGTAACAGGGTCATTTGAGTACTCAAGTGAAGCCTTGTTTGTCATAGCAGTGTTAACTACTGCTTCATCATTAACTGTTGCTGAATATGTAACGGTAATTGAAGTAGAAGCAAGAATGGTTGCATCTTTCAAAGTTACTGTAAATTCATCTGAGTCAGAAGTAACTGTGTAGTCTGTGTCAACAGTAAGGTCACCGTTGTTGCTTGCGACATTGATAGTAGTTGCATTGAGGGTTAAACCTGTTGAAACCTTATCAGAAATCTTGAATACGATATCTTTTGAGTTTACAGCATCGTATGTAGGAACAGTTGCTACAACTTCGTAAGAAACTGTATCGCCGATAGCTACTGAATCATCATCGTTTTTGAGAGTTTTAGTAACTGTAGGCTCTGTTGCTTTAGCAGCAGTTTCTGTATCGCTGAGAACTTCCCAAGCGTTAGATGTTGTGTTGTAGTTAGGAACTACGTTAGCTGCCATAGGAGCATAAACTTTAGCTGTACCGCTAACTAAAACGATGTAGTTACCCATCTCAACTTCGATTGAACCGTTGCCTGTGCCTGAAGCGGTTGTAGCAGGAGTAATTGTGCCTGCTTTGATAGCAGCAGCTACTGCTTCATAAAAAGCTTTAGCATCAGCTTCTGTAACGTCAGATGCGTTGAATACTTCGTCAACTGCTTTAGCGTTAACAGTATTGTCTGAATCAATGTAACTTGGATAGTTAGTTGTAATCCAATCAACCATTTCGTCAGCCCAGATAAATCTTGGTTCTACCGGAGCTTCGAGAGTTGCATCGATGTTTGCAGTAACAAGACGATAAGCTGTTACTGTTGCTGTATCCTCAACGCCTGAAACTGTGATTGTGCCTTTATCAGAAGAACTGATAGCGAATGATGTTACTGCTAAAGAAGCTACTAAAGCGAGCGTTAAAACGATAGCTGTAACTTTTGATAAGATTTTTGCTTTCATTTGAGTTTCCTCCTAAATAATTTTAAATAATTTTTTTATAATAACTGCTTTTCCCATGACCAAAGCAGCTAAAACCGTTTTTTCGGCATTGAACCATATAAATACCGAGAGTTGAGAGTCCTGCAAAGAGTACAAGACCGCCAAATAAGAAGAACCATTTGGTTCCTCTTCCGCCTGTTATCGGCGGGGTAACATCAGTAAAGTTCGGGAGAGTCATAGTATCCTCTGCAATTGTTGTACCGTCCGAAGCGTATACATCACCTGATAAATTGAAAGCCGGTGGCAATGAAACGGTAGTTCCGTCGGAATTGGTGTTTATCGCCTTGATTACTATTGGCTGGGTAAGATCTTCGGGAACATATAAATTCCATTGACCTTCCGGCACTTCATAATAAGTATTGTTGTTATAAACTTCAACCAGCCTGTAGCATCCGGCGGCTAAACCGGCTAAATTTACATATCCTTTTGAAGTAGTAGTTGATCCGATAGGGGACATAAAGTTCCTTGAATAAGAATCAGATGCTTCGTATGTAGAAAAGTAGTTGGATTTAAACGAGTTTTCTGAGCCTATAGTAAGTGTTGCCAGTGTCAGAGATTCTTCAGCCCAGGTATCAGTTTCTGCATCATAATAATTTGTACCGGACTTAGCGGGATAAGCTTTAAATCTAACATTCTGTAATGCGGTTTTAGTGATACCGTCTACTTTGTAGAATGTGAGCGCTCTGCTAAATCGGTTATACATAACAGCATTAACAATTTTATCGTTTTCTATAGGGTAGGTTTCGTTAAGATACGTACCGTTGTAGTAACTGTAATATGTCGAACCCGAGGTTGATACGTCATTTACAATAGTTTTGTTTTCAGTTCTTTTATCAACCAAACTGCCGTCAGTATTAACATCCTTTAATTTGCTACTGTAAATATTGTTGCGACCCTTCCACATAGGAGTATAACTCGCTTTGTAGCCTGAGTTTGTTCCGTCGCCTTTGTAACCGTCATCCAATGTTTGAGTAATTGAATAAGTAAGACCGGCTGTAACATCAGTAAGCTCGATAAATTCATAGCATTTAAGAGAGAAAGTCCATGTTGCTACACCCTCTGCGAAGGTTAAAGTCTGAGCACCTTCCTCGGCGTTTCCGTCAGAATCAATAACTTCTTCTAAAGCATCTTCGACTATACTGCTGCTTTTAGGGTTTACATACTTCTTCCAGTTAAACGTGAATCCTTCAAAATCAAGATTAGAACTATGGAAGGTTAATGTCATTTCGATTTCTTTTTCCGCTAAGATATCCTTATCAACACCGCTTAAGAACTCATAAATCTGTAATGTGCCCGTTGCGCCCGGAATATCACCTACAGAAATAACGGTTTCTTTTTTGTATATGTTATTAAGGTTATCACCGTTAGTGTTGGTAATGTCATAAGTCACATAACCTGATGAAACGGAGTGATTGTGAACCGCACCGTCTTCTTTCAAATATGTACCGTTCGCAGCCTCGGTGTTATAAATAAGATTGCAGGTATCGGTATTATTCCAATTTGTAATTTCATCAAATGCTGTTCCGTCTTCAACGTCAGCGGTTTTATATGAAACTGTAACCTTATTAAGCTCACCGTCGGAATTTGCCGCATACTGATGCATTGTTGCAACTAATTTCATCGGCTGAATAGAAACATCGACTAAATCATCATCAGTACCGGTGT
>JBGVHY010000125.1:0-2480 GCA_045122755.1 Acutalibacteraceae bacterium
TATTAATTTTTCCTTTCTTTCTCAAAAATTACACTCCATTTATTTAAGCCCTAAAGGCACATTTTCATTCAATATTCTTCTTGAAAGTCTTGAAACTGCTTCAAGAGCAGGGGAGTTATAAAGAGCATCTGTACAGTTAAAGAATGATTTAATCAGTTCAACGTCATATGGTATTGCTGCAATCAGCTGCAAAGCTGTAGCATCAATAACCTGATCTATATTATATAATACACCTTTTTTAACTAAATCAACATCTAATTTATTAATAACTAATCTTGCGTTGCCGACTTTATTTTCGCGCAGTAGTTTTGAAACATAAGCGGCATCTCTGACGCTAACAGGATCAGGATTTACCACAACCAACGCATTATCAGCGCCTGAAATGGCATTAATAAAACCTTTGCCGACACCTGCAGGAGAATCTATGAAAATAAAATCAAAATACTCTGATAATTTATCACAAAGTATTTTCACACCTTTTGGTGAATTAAGGCTATTAACCGTTACCGGAGCTGGTAACAAATAAAGGTTTGCACATTTTTTAACTGGAATTACTGCCTGATTAACGTTGCAATTTCCTTTGATTATATCGCTTACATCAAAAAGTGTATGTGAAGATACATCAAGCATAAGGTCAAGAGAACGAAGTCCCTCGTCCATATCTATAAGAAGAACTCTTTTACCTTTTTTGCAAAGTTCTACTCCGAGGAAGGCTGTCAATGTGGATTTACCGACACCGCCTTTACCCGAAGTGACAACATAAACATTTCCCATTTTGTATCATCACATCCCACAGTATAACATAAAAATGCATTTTTGTCAAAAGAAATAATATAATAAATTAATATATTAGTATACTAAATCGTTATAATTTGTAATCTTATTGCCGTCATATTCAGCAAAATAATACTCGTCATATATATCTTTTACTACCGAAGCAGTTAAATAGCCGTATCTGCCTTGTTCAACATTAATCGCAACTGCAATTTCTGAATCTTTATAAGGCGCAAAGGAAATGAATAAAGCGTTATCTCTTTTATTCTTAACCTCGGCAGTACCAGTTTTGCCGCCTACTTTAAGATCGTAATCTTCAAATGTGCCTGAAGCAGTACCCTCAAAAGCAGCAGATCCCATACCTTCTTTTACAATTTCAATAGCTTCTTCGGTAAGACCTGTGTTAGCTACAATTTCAGCAGAAGGCTCAACAATAACCTTAGTTAAATCGTGAGTTCTGACTTCACGAAGAAGATGTGATTGGTATCTTGTACCGCCGTTTGCAATGGTTGCCGTGCCGGTTGCCATCTGCAACGGTGTAAAAACGTTTGATGACTGACCGATTGCTGCTTGTAAAGTATCACCTGGATTCCAGATAGAATTAATGCTTTCAGCAAAAGCAGGACCTGCAAGCGTGCCTATAGATTCAGGAAGCTCAACGCCTGTTTTAACACCGTAACCAAGCAATTTGGAGTACTCATTTAATGTATTAATTCCTGTTCTTCTTCCTGCATCAAAGAAGAAGTAGTTACATGATTTTGAAATTGCATCAACAACATTAATTGAGCCGTGATAGTGCAAGCATTTAAAGGTTAAATCTGAGTAATAGTCGTAAGCTTGTTTGCAATAGATACTTGAATCTTTATCAATTGTACCTACAGTAAGACCGATACCTGCGACCATAGGTTTGAATGTTGAACCCGGCGGATAAGTACCCTGAAAAGCTCTGTTGAAAAGAGGATTAGACTCGTCCTTTGCAAGTGATGAATAATCTTCTTCATATTCTGTCATCGTATAAGTAGGGTAGTTAGCTGATGCTAAGATTTCACCGTTGTTTACATTTATACATACAATTGAAGCAGAGGTTGCATAAATCTTTTGCTTAGCAAGTGTACCCATGAATTTTTCAAGCGATTCCTGTGCCTTTTTCTGCAAATCAATATCAATTGTAAGCAGTACCGTATTTCCTGCAACTGGCTCACTTTCGGTTACAATTTCAGTTTCACCTGTATCAGGATTTGTAATAGCTTTGTTAACGCCGTCAGTACCTCTCAAATAATCTTCAAAAGCAAGCTCGACGCCTGATTTACCTACATAATCGCTGTAGGAATAGCCTTTTGCTTTTAATTCTTCCCAGTCCTCAGCATAAATAGGGCCAACTGTGCCGATTAAATGTGTTGCGAGTGTTTCATCGGCATATTCGCGGACAGAAACTTCGTTTACTTTAATATTTTGAAAACTATCTGAAGATTCGAGTAAAACCGATCTGGTTGCCTCACTTACATCTTCGGCAATAGTATAAGGATAAGCAGTTGAAAAATCCTCTAAAAACATAGTGTAGCGAATACCCATTAAAACTCGCTGAGTTTTCTGCGAATAACTGTCAAGACCGAATTTTTCAATCAAATTGTCAACGCACTGTTCAATAGTAGCATAATTGTTTAAGCCTAACTTTGATTTAAGCGTTTTTACATCAGTAGAATCGG
>JBGVHY010000126.1:0-8070 GCA_045122755.1 Acutalibacteraceae bacterium
TACCGGTAGCGATATGCCTTCAATCACCCTTACCACAACAAGTAACTGTTTTAAAAAGACCTTGCCTTTTGCTGATAGTCTTGGCTGGTTTGGTGACATCTTCCTATCATATAGTTTTTTGGCGTATGCCGCATTTATCATTGCGCTGATTTGTGCGTTTATGCTCAAACGTACAAAAGTCGGTCTAAACCTTCGCGCTGTCGGAGAAAATCCGGCAACCGCTGACGCGGCAGGTATAAACGTTAATAAATATAAATACGTTTCGACCTGTGTCGGCAGTATTATAGCAGGATTCGGAGGTCTTTACTATGTTATGGACTATGCCTGCGGAATCTGGTCTAACGACGGCTTTGGCGACCGAGGCTGGCTTGCAATTGCGCTTGTAATTTTTGCTATTTGGAAACCGGATATAAGTATTCTCGGCTCAATTCTTTTCGGAGGACTTTTCATTATACACAACTATATCCAGAACCTCGGTGTTGCAACTCAGGAACTTTTCAAAATGATTCCTTATATTGTAACAATCGTTGTGCTTGTATTTACAAGTATGCGTAAAAAGAGAGAAAATCAGCCACCGCAGTCTTTGGGACTTTCGTATTTCAGAGAAGAAAGATAAAAATATTAAATAAGGGGAACGAATTGCCGTTCCCCTGTTTTTAAAAGAAGTGAAATTTATGTCAGAAAAAATAGTACAGCGCACCGACTACACCAAACGGCATTTTTGCTGTCTTTCAATGGTCGGAGGATTCTTAGAATCGTATGCGCTGGTCAACCGCGGCGGAATACTTGCAAACGGACAAACCGCCAATTACACGCATATTTGGATAAGTCTTGCGGAAGGACAAATCGGAGATTTTATTTATTACATCTTCCCGATGTTTTTATATTGTCTTGCGATTTTTGTTGCAACGATTATGCCGCTTATTTTAAAGCGTTTTGAATGGCCGAAAATCTGCATTACCCTTGAAATGGTTTCTATAATAATTCTCGGAATTATGCCGTCGAGTGTTGATTATAAATATGCGGTACTGCCGATTTTCTTCTGCACCGCGTTGCAGTATCAAACTTTTCAATCCTGCCATGGATTTAATGCGGCTACAATTTTTGTTACAAATAATATCCGCCAGTTTACTAACGCTTTTGCGCTTTATATTACAAAAAAAGACAAGTATCAGCTGTTCAAATCGAAGATTTATCTTCATACAATCTCCTGCTTTGCGCTCGGTGTAGTACTTTCAATCGTATTCGGCGCATTTCTCGGTGACCGCTCGATTTTTCTCTGCCTGATACCACTTGTAGCGGTGTACATATTGTTACTTAAAAAATAAAACCTTTCTTTTGAAAGGTTTTATTTTTTACAAAATCGGTACAATTTATTAAATACGGCAAAGATTTAACATAGATTTAACAAAACTCCTACAATATATTTAACCAAGTTAAAGTAGAATTAACATTGTGATAAACTAAATTTAACATTAAGATGTTTTCGGGGGTAATTTTTGCGCATTTCCTCAACTTTGCCCGAAAAAGAAAGGAATCAAAAATGACAATAATTCTTCAGGTTATTCTTCTTTGCGGCGGTCTTGCATTTTTTATGTTCGGTATGGATGTAATGTCATCAGGACTTGAAAAAATGGCAGGCAGCAAGCTTGAATCCAGCCTTAAAAAGATGACCTCAAACAAATTTAAAAGTATGCTGCTCGGCGCAGGCATCACAATTGCGATTCAGTCGTCATCAGCTATGACTGTAATGCTTGTAGGTCTTGTAAACTCAGGTATTATGCAGCTCGGCCAGACAATCGGCGTTATTATGGGCTCGAATATCGGTACTACCCTTACTGCTTGGATTTTATCACTTTCAGGTCTTGAGGGTGACAGCTTTATGGCTTTGCTCAAGCCTGAAAACTTCTCATTAATTCTCGCGCTTATCGGTATTGCATTTAATATGTTCTCCAAAAGCGATAAGAAAAAGAGCCTCGGCTCGATTTTTGTAGGCTTTGCAGTACTTATCTACGGTATGGAGCTTATGGGTCAGTCTATGGAACCGCTCGCTGAGTCACAGGCTTTCGCCCAGATGCTTGTAATGTTTAAAAATCCGATTTTCGGCGTGCTTGTAGGTGCAGTTGTAACAGGTGTTATCCAAAGCTCGGCTGCTTCTGTCGGTATTCTTATGACACTCGCAATCGGACTTGCTGATACTGCTAACCCTATCACTTTCGGTATGGCTATTCCGATTATTATGGGTCAAAATATCGGTACTTGTGTAACCGCTCTTATTTCTTCAATCGGTGTAAACAAAAATGCTCGTAGAGTTGCGGTTGTTCATATATCATTTAATGTTATAGGTACTGTAATTTGCTTAAGTGTCTACAGCCTTGTAGATGCTATATTCGCTCTTCCGTTTACTGATATGCCTGTAACAGGTTTCGGCATTTCGCTCGTTCACTCGATATTCAACGTTGTGACCACTGCTATGCTGCTTCCGTTTACAAAACAGCTTGAAAAAATCGCTTACTTTGTTATTAAAGACAAGGACGACGAGAAAAAAGAGGAGTTCACATTTATCGATGCGCGTTTGCTTTCTACTCCTTCAATTGCTGTCGGCGAGAGCAACAGCAAAGCAAACGAAATGTGCGAAATTGCGTTTACTTCGATTGCTGAATCAATCGAGCTTGTAAATGAGTATGACGAGAAAAAGGCTCAGAATATTCTTGAATACGAAAATCAGCTTGACCTTTATGAAGATAAGCTCGGTACATATCTTGTAAGACTTTCGCGTGTTGAAATGAGCGCAAAGGATTCGGATAATGTTTCAAAACTTCTTCACGCAATTGGTGATTTTGAGCGAATCGGCGACCACGCGGTTAATTTGCTTAAAGCCGCTGAGGAATTAAAAGAAAAGGGACTTAAATTCTCCAATGAGGCTACTGAAGAAATCAAGGTGCTTTCAAGCGCACTGTTTGAAATTCTCACTCTTACAAAGCTTGCATTTGAAACCTCTGATGTTTCGGTTGCTAAAAAGGTAGAGCCGCTTGAGCAGGTTATTGACCGACTTATTAAGAAAACAAGAGCAAGACATATCGACCGTTTGAGCCAGGGTAAATGTACTATCGAGCTTGGATTTGTTCTTGCGGATTTACTTAATAACTTTGAACGTGTTTCCGACCACTGCTCGAATATCGCAGTTGCGGTTATTGAAATCGACCGCGAGGAAATGGATACCCACGAATATTTGAATGCTGTTAAATATTCTGATGATAAGGAATTTAACGAAGCATACGCTGAGTATAAAACGAAATACTATATATAAGACACATTATACGGTGGGAGCTTAGCTCCCACCGTTTTTCTTTGTCAAAATCGTTTGTAGAGCATATTAAAACACATTGAATATTGCAAGGGGAATTGAAATATGATAAAATATACCCTAAGGAGGGATTGATTTGAAAGTTACTCTTGAAGATGTTAAGAATAATCAGGAAATACGGCAGTATATTTTAAGCAGTGATTCTGCGCTGAAAACGCTCGGTTTTACTGAACATTCCTTTGCTCATGTTACAAAGGTATCGAAAAATGCAAGCCGTATTCTTGAAAAATTGGGATATAATAAGAAAACGGTCGAGCTTGCGGCGATTGCAGGCTTTATGCACGATATCGGAAATTGCGTAAACCGTATTAACCACGCTCAATCCGGAGCTTGTATGGCGTTTACGCTTCTGCGCGATATGGGAATGGAGCCTGAGAATATCGCAACGGTTATCTCAGCAATCGGCAACCACGACGAAGGCTCGGCTTCGACAATTGACCCGATTACAGCAGCTATTATTCTTGCCGATAAGGGGGATATCCGAAAAAGTCGCGTGCGTCATTCAACTACGGGTATGTTTGATATACACGACCGCGTAAATTTTGCGGCGAAAAATGCCGAGCTGGTGCTCGACACCGATAAAAAGACCATATCTTTCAGAATTGATATTGATGAAGAAATGTCATCACCTGTTGAATATTTTGAAATATTCTTAGAGCGAATGTTGCTTTGCAAAAAAGCCGCATCGGTGCTTGACCTTCGCTTCCGACTGCTTATCAACGGCGCTAAAATGATATAAGGAGAGTTCAATGTTTGATGCAATTAACAACTTTGAAGTAGGCATTTTAAACTGGATTCAGGACGTTCTCGGCAGTTCTTTTTTCGATGCGTTCTTTACCTTTATAACCCGCCTTGGTGACCGCGGTTACATCTGGATTGCTGCAGGAATTTTACTGCTTTTCTTTAAAAAATACCGCAAATACGGTGTTCTGCTCTTGGTTGCATTGCTTGTTGAGCTGGCTGTTTGCAACGGGTTGCTTAAAAATCTTTTCGAGCGTCAGCGGCCTTATGATTTTATCGGCGGTTACGACCTGCTTATACCAAAAGTTCTAAGCTTTTCGTTTCCGTCAGGGCATACAATGTCCTCCGCGGTAGCGGCAACGTTGCTTACAATGACGGATAAACGCTTTGGATACGTTGCAATACCTTTGGCAATACTTATCGCGTTTTCTCGCCTTTATCTTTATGTGCATTATCCGTCTGATGTCCTCGCCGCGGCAATCTTAGGCGTTCTGCTCGCAGTAGCGGTATTTAGAGTGTTTGAAAAAATAGATAAAAACAAAAAACTCCGCAAGTCTTAAAGACTTACGGAGTTTACTATTTAATCACAATCGCGCAACTTTTCCGGTACGCACAAAGAAATTCGGGAACATAATGCGAATAAGCACACATGCAACGATTATATAATAAACAAAAGCAACAATGAAATTTACAAGCGGAATTGTAAAACCTTCGTTGATGTGACTTGTAATACTCGGCGCGAAAGTATAAACCTGAACTATATTTGTAATCAGCACAACCCATTTTATCGAAGAATTAGTATAAACAAGGATTGCGCAGAGTATAAACATTAAATCAAGAATTGAATACCAGTAGTTAAGCTCTGCAAATTCTTTTGTATCAAGGTTTCTGATTAACTGGTAATATGTATTCATAAGAAATTCAAAAAATGCAGGGAGCATAATTACCAAAGCGCATAATTGCTGAGTTGTAATTTTACCGCTGCGTTCCTCATAAAACATACCGAATTTCCTGTCACGTCTTAATTTTCTGATAAGCAAGAATATTAAAAGGGAAGCCGCTATTACAAAAATAATTGTGAAAATAAGTCGGAATAGTTCCTGTTCATTTAAAATCATTCTCATTTACTCCTTGTTTTGTTTTATTGATTCCCAGTATTTTTTGAAAGATTGCTCGTTTTTATTGTTACCGTAGACGTAATATCTGCGGTTTTTGATTTTGTCAGGGAGATACTGCTGTGGTACATAGTGATTAGGAAAATCGTGCGGATATTTGTAAAACTGACCCTTTTTCTCAACCTCGGCGCTGTCAAAATGCTTGTTTTGCAACTGGCGCGGTATAGGTCCTGCGTTGCCCATCGCAATGTCTTCCATTGCGGCGTTTATGCCGTTGTAAGCGGAATTTGATTTAGGCGAGGTTGCAACCAGTACAACCGCATTTGCCAGTGGTATTCTTGCCTCGGGAAGTCCAAGTGCCTGAGCGGTATCAACCGCTGCTTTTACTATCGGAATGATCTGCGGATATGCAAGTCCAACGTCTTCATTGGCACAAACCATAAGCCGCCTGCAAGCGCTCGGTAGATCGCCTGCCTGCAAAAGCCTTGCTAAATAGTGTAGCGCCGCATCAGGGTCAGATCCTCGCATCGATTTTTGATAAGCCGAAATAATATCGTAATGCTCGTCGCCGTCGCGGTCGTATCTCATACCGCTTCGCTGTGTCAATTCTTCTGCTAATTCCTTTGTAACAACGCGTTTTCCGTCGATTTCGGTTGCAGATAACGCGCAAAGTTCAACCGCGTTTATCGCCTTTCTTACATCTCCGCCGCACCGTGATGAAATAACCTTTACAGCGTCATCACCGACTTCAATTTCGCCGAGTTCCTCTCGCATCTGATTAAAACTGCGCTCAATCACAGGGATTGTATCCTCAGGCTCAACCGCTTTAAATTCAAAAACCGTCGAACGCGAAAGAATCGCGCTGTAAACGTAGAAATAAGGGTTTTCGGTGGTCGAAGCAATAAGTGTTATCGACCCGTTTTCTATGTATTGCAACAACGATTGCTGTTGTTTTTTATTAAGGTACTGAATCTCATCAAGATAAAGAAGAATCCCGCCGAGTCCTGCAAGCGTTTTTGTTTCTTCAACAATTTGCTTTATGTCAGCGGTTGAACAGTTAGTTCCGTTAAGACGGTGCAGCTGCATATTGGCACCGTTTGCGATAATGCTCGCAAGCGTTGTTTTGCCTACACCCGATGGGCCGTAAAAAATCATATTCGGAATTTTTCCGCTTTTTATGATGTTGTAAAGCATCTTTCCTTCGCCGATAAGGTGTCGCTGTCCGACAATATCTTCGATTTTAGTCGGGCGCATACGGTCAGCCAATGGCGCTAACATTTTTTGTTCTCCTTTTTATTCAATATAATTTCTATAATTCTATTTATAAAGCGGATATTTTTCGCAGATGCCGTTTACCAATGCTTTGATTTCTTCTTTGTTATCAAAATCAACAATACATCTGTGAATACATTCAGCTATAACGTCGAAATCCTCTTCCTTAAGACCGCGGGTAGTAGCCGCAGGTGTACCAAGACGAACGCCTGAAGTTACAAATGGACTTTCAGGGTCGTTAGGAATTGCGTTTTTGTTAGCTGTTATGTAGCATTCGTCAAGTCTGTTCTGAAGTTCTTTACCTGTTACGCCTGTGCCGATAAGGTCAAGGAGCATAAGGTGGTTGTCAGTACCGCCTGAAACGAGCTTGTGACCGCGTTTTACAAGACCGTCAGCCAACGCTTTTGCGTTTTTGATAATCTGTTTCTGGTATTCTTTGAACTCGTCTGTAAGTGCCTCGCCGAAGCAAACCGCCTTTGCGGCAATAATGTGCATAAGCGGACCGCCCTGTGTACCGGGGAAAATACCTTTGTTGATAGCTTTTGCGTGCTCCTCTTTGCAAAGGATAAGACCGCCGCGAGGTCCGCGTAAAGTCTTATGAGTGGTTGTCGTAACGATATCAGCATAAGGAACAGGTGACGGATGAAGTCCTGCAGCAACAAGACCTGCGATATGCGCCATATCAACCATAAAAATGGCGTTTACTTTTTTAGCGATTTCAGAAATTCTCTCAAAATCAATTACTCGAGCATATGCTGAAGCACCTGCAACAATTAATTTCGGCTGACATTCGAGGGCGATTTTCTCCATCTCGTCGTAATCTATAAAGCCATCGTCATTAACGCCATAAGGTACAAAGTTGTAATACATACCCGAAATATTTACAGGTGAGCCATGAGTAAGATGTCCGCCATGAGCAAGATTCATACCCATAACAGTATCACCCGGTTTTAAGAAAGCGGTGTAAACTGCCTGATTTGCCTGAGCGCCTGAATGAGGCTGAACGCAAGCGTGCTCAGCGCCGAAAAGCTTTTTAGCACGTTCGATTGCGATATTTTCAACAATGTCAACATATTCGCAACCGCCATAGTAGCGTTTGCCAGGGAAACCCTCAGCATATTTGTTTGTAAGAACAGAGCCCATAGCCGCCATAACTGCAGGGGAAACAAAGTTTTCAGAAGCGATAAGCTCAATATTTCTCTGCTGTCTGCCGAGCTCCTTGTTCATAGCGTCAGCTACTTCTTTGTCGTATTTGCCGACAAAACCGATAGTGTCAAGTAAATCATTATACATTTTTATGTTCCTCAGCTTTCGTGAATATAGTTATATTAATTATACAATAATTTTCTAATAAAGTAAATATATTTTTTAAAATAAAAATGCACTTGATGATAAGCCTTACCATCAGGTGCAAAATTTTAAACTTATTAATCAATAAAATCCTTGTCTTTTTCGATTATTTTGCCGCTTTTTGCGTTAATTTCGTAATCGTATTCGTAATTTCCTGCATTAAAATCAATGTCATAAATTACTCTGCCATCGTCATTATCACGCTTGCATACTAAGCTATAAACC
>JBGVHY010000127.1:0-3936 GCA_045122755.1 Acutalibacteraceae bacterium
TGAGGTTTTGCGAAAAGCCGCTACAAAAGGCGATGCGCTTGAGTTTTTAAAGAAAAAACTAAGCGGAATTACCATAACCGCTGCAATCGGCGACTATGAAAACGATATTTCTCTGATTGAGCATGCAGATATATCGTTCGTACCCGAAAATGCTGTGACAGAATTGAAAGAAAAAGCCGATTATGTGGTTTCGCACCACAATAATAATGCCATTAAAGATATGATTGAAATTTTAAAAGGACGAGTGTAAAACTCGTCCTTTTCATATCTTGATATCTATAAATCCTTTTTCAGTTAAGGTTTTAACTGAGTTAAAACCGACAGATTTTATGTACTTTGCCGCATAATCAAACGCATAGCAGAGAGTGTCGGCTGAGTGGGTATCGCCCGAAAGAATAATGCTTCCGCCTTTTTCAAAAATGCGCTCTAAAATAAACCTTGCAGGGTATGGAGCGGTTTTATAACCGCGCGAGATTGCCCCTGTGTTGATTTCAAAAATCACATTATTTTTAAGCAGTTCATCAACTGCGTTGATTGCTAAAGCCACATAACGCTTGTTGGTTTCATCAAAAAGCTTATTTCCCTCGTTAAACTTGGTTACAAGGTCAAAGTGCCCGATGATATCGCATTTTGTTTTATTATAAACATCTGCAATATTCTTATAATAATCTTTACAGAAAGCGTAAAAATCACCGCCGTAAACTTGAGAAACAGAATTACAAAAATCCTCTTCACTCATATCGACGTCAAGATATTTTTCGCCCTTTTTTACATAATGCACCGAGCCGATAACATAGTCAAACGGCGAAGTGTCAATATCCGAATAATAATCCTTTTCAATACCGCAGTAAACATCTAATTTGCCGCGGTATTTCTCTTTCAGCGCCTTGATTTCGGCTATGTATTTCTGAGTGCTTTCTTCTGACATACAGTAGCTTTGGTCAAACTCAGTAAACGAATGTCCCGAAAAGCCTATTGCGCGCATACCTTTATCTGTGGCTGACTTTACCATTTCCTCTAATGAGTTCTTGCCGTCACAGTAGTATGTGTGAGTGTGAAAATCAAAAGGATAAATCACTTTGTCATTTTCTCCTGTTTTACCTTGTGATTGATAACGTGACGTGAAGCCAATTCTTTCTTAATCTGTTCAACCGAGATGCCCATTTCAACCATAAGCACCATTACATGATACGCAAGGTCAGCAATTTCATATATTGTTTCAGCCTCGTCGTCAGCTTTGCCCGCGATAATAACTTCGGTACATTCCTCACCGACTTTTTTAAGGATTTTATCAATGCCTTTTTCAAAAAGATATGTTGTATATGAGCCTTCCTGCGGATTTTCTTTTCTGCCCTTTAAAAGCTCATAAAGTCCTTCAATTGAGAAAGCCTCAAGCTCATCATTTTTAAAAAGGAGATTGTTAAAGCAGGAATCTGTGCCGAGGTGGCAAGCAGGACCGGCTTTTTTAACAACTACTGTGAGCGCATCGTTATCGCAGTCAGATGTGATGCTTACAATGTGCTGATAGTTACCTGAGGTTTCGCCTTTTCTCCACAATTCCTGACGTGAACGTGACCAGAAACAGGTCTTTTTTTCTTTAATGCTGATTTCAAGACTTTCACGGTTCATATATGCAACTGTGAGCACTTTTTTAGTGTCAGCGTCAACTACGACTGCAGGGATAAGTTCTTTTTCATCAAATTTAAGATTTTCTATAGTAACCATTTCTATTTCTCCTTATATTCTAGATGGGATATTGTTGTCTTTAAGTGTTTTTTTGAGATCTTTTATATCAATTTCGCCGAAGTGAAACACGCTCGCCGCAAGGCCTGCATCAATAGTGGGCAGTTCTTTGAAAAGATTTATAAAGTCCTCGACCTTTCCTGCTCCTCCTGAGGCGATAACAGGAACATTAACGGCATTGAGCACAGCTTTTAACATAGGAATATCGAAGCCTTGTTTTACGCCGTCGGTATCGATACTGTTTACAACGACCTCACCCGCGCCGTTGCCAACGCAACGCTTAATCCACTCGATAGCTTCCATTCCTGTGTCCTCGCGACCGCCTTTTGCGAAAACGCGAAATTCGTTACCGACACGTTTGATGTCAGCCGAAAGCACAACGCATTGGTCGCCGTATTTTTTGGCAGCCTCGCCGACTAAATCAGGATTGCGGATTGCGCCCGAGTTTACGCTCACTTTGTCAGCGCCGCAGGAAAGCACACGCTCAAAATCATCAAGTGTATTAATTCCACCGCCTACTGTAAGCGGAATAAACACCTTGCTTGCGGTTTCGACTAAAATATCGGTGAAAAGTTTGCGCCCGTCACTAGACGCGGTGATATCGTAAAACACCAGCTCATCAGCGCCTGCAGATGAATAATATTCAGCCAATTTTACAGGGGAAGATACATCCTGCAACCCTTTAAAATTAGTGCCTTTTACAACCCTGCCGTCTTTAACATCAAGACAGGGAATAATTCTTTTTGTAATCATTTTTACTCCTTGGTAATTGCTATTGCTTGTTTCAAATCAATACCGCCTACATAAAGCGCTTTGCCTAAAATTGCGCCGTACATATTCATATCGTTTAAGGTTTTAACATCGTCTAGTGTTGAAACACCGCCCGATGCGGTAATATCCATAGTGAATTTTTCGGATAAGCTTTTATAAAGCTCAAGGTTAGTTCCACTCATCATTCCGTCTTTTGAAATATCGGTGCAGATAACGGTTTTAACGCCTTTGGTCTGCATTTGAGCGAGAAATTCTTCGCAGGTAAACTGCGAAACCTCAGTCCAGCCGTGAATAGCAACCTTGCCGTCTTTTATATCAACGCCAACTGCGATTTTTTCGCCATATTTTTCGAGTGCTTTATCTAAAAACTCAGGGTTTGTAATAGCGGCTGTGCCGATAATAACACGCATTACACCTGTATCAAGGTATTTTTCTATGGTTTCCATATTGCGAATGCCGCCGCCGATTTCAACCTTTAAGCCGCTTTTATTTACGATTTCTCTGATAACGTCGAAATTATCGGTTTTACCGCTTTTTGCGCCGTCAAGGTCAACTAGGTGAAGATACTCAGCTCCATCATTTTTAAATCCGACAGCTACTGAAACAGGGTCGGAATTAAAAACGGTTTTCTTGTCGTAATCGCCTTTTTCGAGGCGAACAGCCTGACCGCCGATTAAATCTATAGCAGGGAAGATGTTCATAAATCGTTCTCCTTTAATTCAACGAATGCTTTTAAAATTTTAAGTCCAACCTCACCACTTTTTTCGGGATGGAACTGTGTGCCAAAAACGTTTTTATCCGCAACTGCGGCGGTAAGAGGCTGAGAATAATCTGTCACAGCAATCTGGTTTTCTGCACATTCATCGCCGAAAAATGAGTGAACAAAATAAACATAATCACCCTCATTTATGTATTTAAAAAGCGGACTTTTGCCGTTGCGGAACTGGAGTGAATTCCAGCCGATATGCGGAATTTTAAACTCTTTCGGCGCGATTATAGGTTTAACCTTGCCTTTAATTAGTCCCAATCCCTCGTGTTCGCCGTATTCATAGCTTTTTTGGAAAAGCATCTGCATACCAAGGCAGATTCCGAGCATTATTTTTCCTTTATTCGCTTCTTCAATGATAAGCTTATCAAGTCCGTTTGCGCGCAATTTCTCGGCGGCATCTTTGAATGCGCCGACACCGGGGAGAACGAGCTTTTCAGCTGTTTTTATCACTTCTTTGTCGCTTGTTACGATAATGTCAGCGCCGATTGACTCAAATGAGCTTTTGAGTGAAAAAAGGTTGCCGACACCGTAATCAATAATTGCTATCATGGGGTACTCCTTAAAATTTATAAAACACCTTTTGTTGACGGAATTTCGTCTTTGTATTCTTCGTCAATTTTTACCGCCTTGCGCAAAGTTCTCGCAAAGGATTT
>JBGVHY010000128.1:0-2804 GCA_045122755.1 Acutalibacteraceae bacterium
GAATAAACAGGACCTGAAAGGACCACTATTCCGACAGTAATCGGCAGAGAAATCGCAAAAATAATATTAATTGCTGAGCAAAGCTTTTCATTTGCCTGTTTTAAATCATTTTTAGCGACAAGTGCCGACATCTCAGGAACGATTGTATTAGTAAGTCCCATAGCAAGTGCGCTGATAATCATAGCGATTTTCGGCGCATAGGTTGAAATAATCGAGCCGATTATCAGGTTATCCTTAAGTCCTAAATTATTAAGCGTATAAACAACCAAAACATTGTCAACAATCTCATAAATATTAGCTGAAACCGCAACAATCATTATCGGGATGCAGTAGAATAAAAACTTCTTAACAATCGCTTTACTGCTCAAGGTTTCAGGTTCATCAGATACCTTTATAATTACATCATCGCTGTTTCTCGCCTTAAGCTTTAAGTATATAACCGCCGCGAGCGCACCGATACCGGCGCCGAGCAACGCAATATTCACACCAACTGATGATGAAAGATTAAGTACTCTGACCGCAACATAAGCGCCGAGTAGTACCGCCGCAATTCTCGTAACCTGTTCAATTACTTGAGAAAAAGCCGAAACCGCGAGCACCTTATGACCTTGCAAAAATCCGCGGAAAATCGCAAGAAACGGAACTACAAGCAAACAAGCGCCGATACACCTTATCGCCGACGCAACATCAGCAACGCTGACATTCTGATAACTGCTTGCGATTTCATTAAGATAAAATGAAGCGATACTATTTGCGAAAAGTTCGAGAATAATAAAGAAAGCAATACCCATTCCCATAGATATCGCATTACCTACGCGATAAATCTTCATCTTGCTCTTGTGAAGTCCCTTGGTATTATGCTCCGAGATAAGAATACTCGTAGCCGTAGGAATACCCGAAGTAGACGCATTAAGCACAAGATTATAAATAAGATACGCGCAGGAATAAATAATCATACCGTTTTTGCCTATAAGTGCGGTAAAAGGTATGATATAGAGCACTCCGAGCACCTTTGTAAACACAATCGAAAGGTAGGAAATCAAAGTGCCGTCAACAAATCCGTTTTTCTTTAGTTTTTTTGCCATGACAACCTCATATTGTTTTGAAATATGTATTTATTATAGCACACAAAAGACAAAAAACAAGCAATATTTCAGGTAGTTTGTGCTAATATTTAATAAAAATCTTAATTTATACATATTTTATATATCAAAACTACAAAAAACACTTGAATTTGTAGGCTAAATTGATTATAATAAATGTAATGGTTAATTTTTATAGGAGGAAATTAAATGGCTACTAAAACTATTGGTGTGCTGACTTCCGGCGGCGACGCTCCTGGTATGAACGCGGTTGTTCGTGCGGTTGTTCGTTCAGCTATTTCCAGAGGTATTAAGGTTTACGGTATTCACCGTGGATATAACGGTCTTATTCATGACGATGTTTTTGAAATGGATCTCAGAAGCGTATCAGATATTATTCACAGAGGCGGTACTGTTCTTTATACTGCCCGCAGCCCAGAATTTAAAACTGAAGAGGGTATGCAGAAGGCTATTGCTACTTGTAAAAAATACGGTATTGAAGGTTGCGTAGTTATCGGTGGTGACGGCTCTTACAGAGGCGCTCGTGATTTATCTCTCCGCGGTATTCCTTGTATTGGTATCCCGGGTACTATTGATAATGATATTGCTTGTACAGACTATACTATCGGTTTTGATACAGCTATGAATACAGCTCTCGAAATGATTGATAAAATCCGCGATACTTCACAGTCACATGAAAGATGTACTGTTTGTGAAGTTATGGGCAGAAACTGCGGCGATATTGCTCTTCATACAGGTATCGCAGTAGGTGCTACATGCGTTCTGGTTCCTGAGGTTGATTGGACTTTTGAAGAAATCGTTACTAAAATCAATCAAGGTCAGGCTAGCGGTAAAAAGCACTTTATCATCGTTGTGGCTGAAGGTGTTGGTGGTGTTGAAGACCTCGCAAAACGCATTGAAGAAGCTACCGGTATTGAATCTCGTGCTTCTATCCTCGGTCATGTTCAGCGTGGCGGTAACCCGACAGTACGCGACAGAGTTTGCGCTTCTGCAATGGGTGTTGCAGCTGTAAACTTACTTGAAAAAGGTATCGGCAACCGCGTAATCGCTCTCAAGGATAACAAGATTGTTGATTTTGATATCTATGAAGCTTTACAGATGAACAGAGTTTTTGAGCATTACCTTTATGAGATTGCTCAGGAAATCGGTATTTAATATTAAATTATACTAAATGACCGCTTTTTTGCGGTCATTTTTAGCATAGAGTGGATAAAATAACTCTCAAGAGGTGAAATTTATGTCCGACATAAAATATCAGGCTGAAAAAGCCATAAAAGAATTAATTGAAACTGCACATCTTAAAAAAGACGATGTTTTAGTTGTTGGTTGCTCATCGAGCGAGGTTATCGGTGAAAAAATCGGTACAAACTCATCGGTTGAAACCGCAAACGAGCTTTTTGATGCGATTTATAACGTTTTATCAGAAAAAGGCATCTATCTTGCCGCGCAATGCTGTGAGCATTTAAACCGCGCAATCATCATTGAAGCTGAGCTTGCTGAAAAGAAGGGGCTTGAACAAGTAAATGTTGTCCCTCAACCTAAGGCGGGCGGCTCATTTGCAACTGCGGCTTTTAAAACTTTCAATAACCCGACCGCGGTTGAGCATATTAAAGCAGACGCTGGTATTGACATCGGCGGAACACTAATCGGTATGCATCTGAAAGATGTAGCAGTGCCTGTAAGATTATCGGTTAAAGAAAT
>JBGVHY010000129.1:0-3187 GCA_045122755.1 Acutalibacteraceae bacterium
AATCCATAGGCAAAAAGCGTTTAATGTTACTGCCGTAAATACAGTAGGCGCGGGCGACTCAATGGTAGCAGGATTTATAGCCGGAGTCCAAAAAGATTATTCTTATGCACTGCTTTTAGGCTCGGCAGCCGGCGGTGCAACCGCTTGCAACAGCGGACTTGCTACAAAAGAGGATATATCAACGTTGCTTAATGCAGAAAACTAAATTTTAAAAATCCCTGTGTTATAAACACAGGGATTTTTGTTTTAAATTAATACGGAGGCGACCATTCAACTCGGCTTCTTCCTGCCCAAGAAGTAACAATGCTCTTTGCTTCGCTAGACAGCTGATTATACGAGCTTGTATCAGACTTCAAAGCAGCTGCAATCTCCTGTAATGAGCGGCTGTTATTAGCAACATCATTTTCTGCATAAGAGGCATATGAATATGTTACCTCTCCACTCGGAGCAGTAACTTTGATATACCCTCTGCCGATAAAATCTCTGGTAATATTACCACTATCATTACTATAATCGGTCAGCAATTCTTTAATATTTACAATTGAGCCTACAAAGCCTGTAAAACCACCGTCTGTAAAATAACCTGCCGAATTATATTTTACCACAAGATAAGTCTGGCTTTCAACTACCTTGCCGCTGATGGACATCATCGTACTTGTAGTCGGGGTATCAAAGGTAAGCTCACCGCTACTGCCGAGTGTTGCCTCAGCATTTTCAGGTGTAAGATCAGCCGGCGCAATCAAAGTACCCATTTCCACAGTATATCCTGCGGCTCTTAAAGCAGCTATCTGCTCTCTGTCGGCGTTATCAAGCGAAGAATAAAAACGCATACCGTTTACATCGCCAATGCGGATTGCCGCACCTGTAAGCATTTCAAATTCAATTGATGGACTGAGCTCTGCAGCGCTTACGCAAACCGCAAAAGCAGAAAGCATCATAACAAGTACCACAAATAAAGAAAGTATTCTTTTCATTATATCTTCTCCTTAGAGTTATTACATATAATTATACATTATCGGAACCATTTATTTCAATTGATAAAACGACTAAAAAACAAGCTTGTTTTTTAGTCATTTACACTATTCACGCTTACTTATCCTCGCACAATTATCTCGTTTATTTCTTCTGCAGTTTTAGCTCTTGACTGCTTTTGCAAAAGATAATACATATCCGATTTTTCAGCCGGGTTCCATTCAAAAGAGCAGTCATCATGGATAGTCATAGTTCCGCTTTGAATTTCAAAACGCTCAGCACAACCGTAAACCGCATAAAGAATGGTGCAAGGGTCGGCAGTATGATGATCCCAATTTTCACCCCATCTACCTCGGTGAAGCTCATAAGAACGGCGAAGCGGATGAACTTTTGGGAGATTATGAAAATCATCACCGACAAAAATATTATGACCGA
Source organism: Acutalibacteraceae bacterium (assembly GCA_045122755.1). Taxonomy (GTDB): domain Bacteria; phylum Bacillota; class Clostridia; order Oscillospirales; family Acutalibacteraceae; genus RUG11462. The sequence goes on from JBGVHY010000129.1 coordinate 1,408, forward strand.
TATCGCGACCGACAAAAGTAATTCTACCCTTATAATTTCTAACACAGTAAAGCGCATTATCACTGTCACGCGTAAAGTTTACATTATCAATCGCCGGGTCATCAGGGAAATTACCCGCCATACAAACCCATTCGTTTACCTTTTTATCAATAAGCTCTTGACCGCTAAGCTCGCTGATATCGTCAGCCTTGCTTTTAAGCAGCGCCGCGAGATTTGTAAGATAACCGATGGTAACGATTTTTACTGAATTATCCTCAGCGTTTGCGAGCGCCTTGCGCATTACTCGCGCGCCGAGCTCGGCATCGCGATTTGTTTTAAGAGTATGCGGAAATTCATCAGTAATCGTTTTTAAAAAGCAAGAGTCATTCCTAAATCCTCCCTGACCCTCAGCCGGTGCGCCTACAGGAACATCGCCTCTATTATAAAACTCGAGCACCGCCTGAGTTGTCGGCGCTGAAAGCTCATTTGCCGATGAAACCGTAACCGCTAAAATATTAGCATCACCGCGTTTTTCAAGATTAAGTAACATCGCAAGTGCCGCTACATCATCACAATCCGTAAGCATATCGGTATCGATTAAAATATTCGTCGGTTTTTTCGGTGCATCAATATAAAATTCATCACGTCTGTTTACTGCCTCGCGGTCATACTCGTTCCAGTTAGACTCGATTTTATTTTCCTGCTCTATCTCCTTAATAAGGTCAAGCGAAATGCAATGTCTGCCGCCTTCAAACTCGGTTTCAAGCCAGATATCAACTATTTCCTTTGCTTTTTCAAACGGCAAATCCTTACCGCCAAGACAAAGAACATTAGAATCATTATGCTTTCTTGTAAGCTCTGCGGTTTGACAGTCACCGATTACCGCAGCGCGTACACCCTCAAACTTATTCGCCGCAATGCTCATACCGATTCCAGTATTGCAGATAAGTATCCCGCGGTCAGCCTCGCCTTTTGACACAGCGAAAGCAACCATAGCCGCATAATAAGGATAGCGCACAATTTCGGTAGTATCGCTGCCCTCATTGACAACGGCATTGCCTTTTTTGATAAGATAATTCATCAATTTTTTCTTCAAAGCATAACCGCCGTGGTCATTTGCAATATAAATTTTCATAATACACCCTTCTTTCGCGGTCATTATAGCACAAGTAAAATTAAAAATCTACTGTTTACAAACAATTAATTTTTTATTATAATATTAGTGGTAAAATTAATAACATGGAGAGGATAAAAATGAGAAGATGCTTGGATTGCGGAAAAGAGCTTAAAGATGTTGAAATGGTTTGCCGCGAATGCGGCTCGGAAAACCTTTCGCTGATTGAAGAGGAAGAAGTTTTCAAGGAAAAGAAGCCGAAAGGCGGAATAATAGTTTTAATAATTGTACTTATAATCGGAATCACGGCAGGTATTCTTGTTTACAAAAGCTCTCAGAAATCCATTCCGGCGGAGCCGGTTGAAAACGCGATGGCGGCGCTTTACTCAGGCGACCTCGGAGGCTATGTAAACGAGATGTACGGAGCTTTTCAAACCGACGCTGAAAATTATTTGACAAGCGAATACGAAAGCTATGAGGCCTACCGCGAAAGCACCGAGGAAACGCTTAAAAACGCCTACGGCGATAACTACAAAATTGAAACCGAAACGGTTGATGTTTTCACCTATTCCGATAAAATGTGCGAGTTTGTAAATGAAGCTTGCTCATCACTCGGATATGATGCAGAGATTGCTGAATTACGCCACGTTACTGTAAGAATTGTTACAAGCAACTCTGAAGGCGCAC
>JBGVHY010000130.1:0-3958 GCA_045122755.1 Acutalibacteraceae bacterium
ACGAAAAACGCGCATCTCTTATTACTGTTGATGTAGAGAAAAAGCAAGAAGAAACAGATGAAGAATAACTAAAAATCCGATGGAAATTATTTCATCGGATTTTTTATTAAAAAAGCTTGACAAACTATAAGACTTATGATAATATATAGACAGTTAGTTTAGACTAACTCAAATCGAGGAGGATGCACACTCCTATTTTTAATAGATTATAGTTAGTCTAAACTAACTTGGGCACTTTATAAAAACCAAGGAGGTTAAGCTATGTTATATAATATTGTTTCTATTGCAATTGTTTTTTTAGTTTTCATCGGCTTATCCGCCGTGAAAGCGAAACTCAAAAAGCTAGCCAGAAATTATTGCTCAAACGAGCAGTAATCCTGTACATACAAATTTTTCAACTAAAAAAGCCGTCATATGACGGCTTTTTTAGTTTGTTTAATTAAAATAAAGCAAAAATTTATCTCGGCCAGGTCAAATATTCAAAACCATATGTGCTGTTATCATTAAAGCAACTGCAATAACAAAACATATAAACGCCTTGCCCTTTTTAGTAAGCTATTGTATGCCCGTTTTACACTCATTAAAATAAAAATATGTTTTTGCATTCTTAATCGAAGTAATCACTGGTATATAACAAAATAAAATAAATAATTTTATAATTTATTTTTGTTGCGCCCTACGGCACATTCCTTTGTCTTGTCACAAAGAAATTAAAAGGCATAGTATATCAAAATCTCTACTGATTATACTTTTAGATTTTTAGTTGAGATTCTTCGACTGCGCACAATCGTGCTCCGCTCAGAATGACTTGAGTTGAAGCTTTTTGATAATCTTATGCAGAGGATACGCAAGGATACTTCCTTGCGCGCGTTTTCAAACGCGTATATCGTTGATGTAAGCCGAATATCACTGCAATCTGCGGTTGCCTTATTTCGTTCTTGCCGCTGACACACAATAAATCTTAGTCACGCCTTCGATTCTTAACATTTTGGCGCATTCATTAAGCGTTGCGCCGCTTGTCATAATATCATCAACTAACAAAACACGCTGACACTCAATCGGAATTCCGCTTGCGCGGTAGATTCCTTTTACATTTTCTCTACGCTGCTTGTGGTTTAATGTGTGCTGAGGCTTGGCTTTGTCATGCTGGCGCAACACCTTATCCATAACAGGCACTTTCAACATTGCCGACAGTTCATTCGCAATCAGCATACTCTGATTATAACCTCTTGCCTTTTCGCGTGCCTTGTGCAACGGCACAGGGATAATCGCATCAAACTGCACATTTTTATATTTCTTCAATACCGTAAGATACATTTCCTCGGCGAAAAAACGCGCTAATCTTACGTTTTTCATCTTCTTCAATCTAAGCAACGCATCTTTTGCCGAATCCTTGTAAACAAACGGCGCGGCACTCCTGAAAAAGAACTTCGGGTGACGCTTGCAATCGCACAACTCCTCAGGTGCAAAACAGGTTTTGCACCGCTTACCGCCAGTTTGTTCAAACTCTTTTTCGCACTTTTCACAGAAAAGTGCATCATACTGAATTATCTTTCTGCAACAGGCGCATTTATTCGGGAAAAAGATATGAAGAATTTTTAATTTCAAATCCTCATTTGCCATCAAAACTCACCCATTGCCTCGGTAGTGCTTTTAAGAAAATACTTAAACGCGGTGTAGCGCTTGGTTTTCTTATTATTATCAATCATTGCTTTGATATCTTTGCCTTTTCCGACAATTACAAGCATTTTTTTCGCCCTTGTTACCGCGGTGTAAAGCAGATTACGGTACTTCAGCTGTGGCGGAATATCGCAAACAGGCAGAATAACGCAGTCAAACTCACTGCCCTGAGATTTATGCACCGTTATCGCATATGCAAGCTCGATATCCTCGATTTCCTCACCCGTGAACATCGCAAGCTTATCATCAAAACGCACGCAAACAGTTGAGGTCTGCTTATCAATACTCTCAAGCACGCCAATATCGCCGTTAAACACGCCCATTCCCTGTTCGCCGTTTTTCTTCGTCCAGATAACGTCATAATTATTGCGCACCTGCATAACCTTGTCGCCCTCACGCATAACAAATCCCTTGCGCTTAATCTCGCGCTTGGTCATACGGTTTTCAGGGTTGATAATACTTTGCAGAATGTTATTTATATTAACAGTACCCGTTTTCATCTTTCGTGACGGACATAGCACCTGAATATTTTCAGGTGTAAAGCCGTATTTTGACGGCAAACGCTCGCAGTAAAGCGATGAAATCAGCTTGTCCGCATCGCTTGAATCGGTAACGAAAAAGTCGCTTTCCTCCGACGCCGATACCTTCGGCATCTCGCCGCCGATAATCCTATGCGCATTGGTTACGATATAGCTTTTCTGAGCCTGACGGAATACCTTTTCCAATCGTATAACAGGAACGATTTCCGACTCGATAATATCATTAAGTACGTTACCTGCGCCGACCGACGGCAGCTGGTCTACGTCACCAACAAGTATAAGTCGGCAGTTAACCGTCATCGCTTTTAAAAGCGCCTCGAAAAGCCCTATATCCATCATCGAAAGCTCATCAACTACCACGCAATCAAACTCAAGCGGATTTTTCTCATTTTTCTTAAATCTCTGCTTGTCGTTTTCGCCCCATTCAACCTCTAATAATCGGTGAATAGTCTTTGCCTCTTTCTCGCAAAGCTCGCTCATTCGTTTGGCAGCTCTGCCCGTAGGTGCGGCAAGCGCAATTTTTGCGCCTGATTCCTCGAGCAACGAGATAATTGCATTAAGCGTTGTGGTTTTACCTGTACCCGGGCCGCCTGTTAAAACAAGCATACCATTTGACAGCGCGCTGGTAATCGCCTTTTTTTGTACCTCGTCGTACAAAACTCCTGTCTCACGCTCAACCTGAGCTAAACGCGATGCCGAAACGGGAATTTCAGCAGGCGGTACGCTCATCATAAGCGCAATGCGGTTTGCGCAGTAGCGCTCAGCTGCATACAGTTCGGGCAGAAAAACAAAATCACGTCCGTCCAAAACCGATTTTGTAAGCGTGCCGTTGTAAATCATACTATCAAGTGCCTCGGCACAGGTCTGCTGGCTGTAGCCGAGCAGTTTTACTGCGGTCTCGGCAAGCTTATCAAACGGCAGACATGTGTGACCGTTGCGCAAATTATGTTTTAAAACGTACTCAATTCCTGCCTCGATACGATAGGAAGAATCAATCGAATTTGACATTGACTGCGCGATTTCATCAGCGCGCATAAAGCTGAAACCAATACCCTCATGGCAGAGCATATAAGGGTTATTTTCGATTTTTTCAACGCTCCCCGCGCCGAGTTTTTTATAAATTCTCATAGCCTCATTTGAAGTAATGTTAAACGAAGAAAGCTTTAGCATTACCTCGCGGACACCGAACTGTTTCATAAACTCTTTGCCGATTTTTTCGGCTTTTTCAGACGAAATTCCTTTAATCTGCGCAAGCTTCGAATAATCATTTTCAAGGATATTCAGCGTTTCATCGCCGAAACGCGATACTATCATCTGCGCGGTTGCAGGGCCCACACCTTTGATAGCGCCTGATGAAAGATATTTTAAAATCGAAGCGGTAGAGGTTGGCATTGTGCAGACCGCCTGCTCAGCTTTGAACTGCTGACCGTACTGAGGGTGGATAATAAACGAGCCGAGCAGCTCCACTTCTTCGCCGACATTTATGTACGGCAAAGTACCGACAACGGTTACAGGCTCATTATTCACCGCAATGGTAAACACACAGTAACCGTTATCTTCATTTAAATATGTAATATCTTCAACAGTACCTTTTAAACGCTCCGGAAGTTCGCTCATTTTTTAAAGTTTTCCCTCAATTTTTTTAAAATATCGTCATTTTCACACATCATAATACTATAGTTATTAAGCAGTTTTACAGCACCGCGCTTTGCAGAGTCGCTAAGACCGTTATCAAGAGC
>JBGVHY010000131.1:0-3023 GCA_045122755.1 Acutalibacteraceae bacterium
GGTCACGCTCGTATGGATATGATTTCAAATGTTTACAGCCATATCATTGATGAGGACAGACGATTTAATGCACAGAGATTTGAGGAACAATTCTATAATGCAAAAGGGTTGAAAAATGTTGAAGGTACTCCGGCAGACACAGCTCCTACTTTTGAAGCTGTAGAAGTTCTAAAACCAGCAGAAAAGGTTGAGCCATCTGAGAAAGAAACACCAAAAGAAGATGATGCTGCTTTGATAGCGAAACTTCTTTCCAATCCGGAAGCGAAAGCATTACTAAAAGCATTAGCAAGTTCGCTATAAACTGAATACCCTTATAATAAGAAGAAAGACAATCCGTTTTGTACGAGATTGCCTTTCTTTTTTGTGTAGACTTGTAATTTGCCTAAATTCTTGAATTATTCACATTTGGGAGTTATAATAATAAACGTAACTCAGAAATGGTTATCAATTCATTGATAATTAGCATACAAAGAAAAAACGTCGCTTGCAGGAATCAACTCCAAAAGGCTATCGCAAAATAACTCGATGACGTTACCCGTTTTAGGGGTATTTTGCTAATATCTTGCTAATATGAGGGCGAAAAACGGAGAAATATTAGCAAGAATTGGAGAAGAAACGATTAACTCAACAAGTCGTGAAAGCCTTGATTTTACAAGGATTTTCAGCGATTTGGAGCAAGTTCACAGACCCGTCTGGGAGCTTCTCCTAAGATTTAGTTATAGGTTCGATTCCTATTGGGGGCGCCAAAAGAACGCTGTATCATCAGATATGGTGTTCTTTTTTATTTAAATGAAATATTGCAAATGTTTTTAGTTGGGCTTTACCGCCGAGGAATATTTCTTACTTAATTACATTTTGATTCAACATGTCTAATTTTGATGAATTTTTAAAGTTAATTTACCGAATCGGTGAATTAACTTTATTTTAGTCTCCGTCACGTACTATTGAAGAAAATGTAAATATGTTTTACAATCAAATTGCACAAAATAGCTTATTGTATTTTGACAGATTAGTAGGGTGTGCTCCTTAGAAAAGTTGTGTTACTTATTGGTAGGAGGAAAATTCATGAGGAAGAAACATAGCAGTTGTTATCGAATTAATAGATATGATATACGTATACTTTCTTTGGTTTTAATAGCTGCAATGATGTTTGCTTTTATGATTCCGACATCATTATTTTTGTCGAGTGCGGATGCAAGCATTGCTACCAAAAAGGCTGAGTGGGTTGACAAGGAAAACGGTATTGCTAAAATAACTCTTGGAGTAAATGATACTACCACTTCAGGCGGGGATTCCACTACTGTTGCTAAAACTTCTTCTGCTGCCACTACAACAACTACCGCCGGTGAATCTGTCGATGCATCTAAAGTGCTTATTGATTGGGATGTGAACTCTAATTACTATGCAGTCGACAATACATCAACAATTAACTCAAAAGATGACAATGGTATCAATCTTACTGTTACAAAAGCAGGACGTATACTCGGTACATATAACAATGATACAACAGGCTATGACGGTATCACATTTACCGCAAAAGGCAACGGAAGCTTAAGAGCAGTTGTAGCAGATGTTACAACCGGTTATACAACAGTAAGCGAAAGCGGTACAACATTTACACTTGATTTTGCAAATCTCGGTATCACACCATCCACAACAACAGAAATTAACTTTGAAGTTGAAGGTGCTTGTGGATTGACTATCAGTGATATTTACTTGTATAGCAATACTGACAATGTTGCCGTAGCGGCGGTTGCTCTTTCAGATGATACTTCAACAGCAATTGTTACTTATGATTTTGACAATAAAATCCCAACATACTCAACCATAGGTTCTTCAGTTAATTCAAGTTCGGTTTATTCTGCTACAGTTGTTCAATATAATTCAAGTAATGCCTTGAAAGTAAATTCAAATTACTGGAATGGTCAATATCCGAATGCGTTCAAAGCGCAGGACGAATATGTTAAAATTGATATTACAGAAACCGGCATTAAATCAATTTTATTTGATGCAATAACTGTAAATGTTGATTGGTACGAATATAATGGACACTATGGTGTTATGATTGACGGTACAATTTATTGGGATAATCAGTATGACAATGGATTGATAACCAGAGAGGCAAATTCTACTTATACCATAGAATCGGGAACAAAATTATATAGTTTTACAGGCAGTTTTTCTTCAGCTCAAAGCGTTGTGGAGAAAACTTTGACTGAAACAGACATCTCTAATATTCAGGCTATTGTATTCAAGACAATTAACCACGGTGACGCTCAGACAATTTATGTTGATAATATCAATATTGTTGCCGAAGGCGGAAGTTCCGAATCATCTTCATCTTCATCTTCGTCGTCCTCTTCTGCATCTACATCTCAAAGCAGTACAAGTAAGACTACAGCATCTACTGCTGTGAACGAAGAAGCGTCTAAAACCGGTGCCGTTTATACTGATATTATTTCTGATGATTTCGAAATATACAGTTTTAATAGTGGAGACAATGGGTGGTTTGAAGTTTACGAGAATGGAGAGATAACCTCTGAATATACAGTAAAACTTGCAGATGACGGCAAAACGGTAACTTGGGAATTACCTGATATTACACAGAATAACAAACTTGTTATTTATATTAAATTAACAAGCACTAATTTATCACTTACCGGTTCTCACACTTTTAAAACAAATTCTTTGGCAAGTGTTGTAGATTCAGAAGGCAATAATATAAGTGTTGATAACCCAACACCTATACTTTCTCGAACTGTTGATTTTTCCTGTACTGAAGCGATAAAAAATGCTGAATGGATAGATGTAAGTTCCGGTACTGCAGCAATCACTCTCGAGGCATCTGTGCCTGAGGAAGTTACAGAAACTCTTACTCTCGCTCCATCGGATGTATCGATAATTCTGGATAGATCCTATTCAATGACATTCAACAACGCATATTCGGTAGCAAACGAAACAGCACAAAATACTTTTGATGCATACGACGTTTCATCGTATGATTTATTAACTGATGATCAGAA
>JBGVHY010000132.1:0-10069 GCA_045122755.1 Acutalibacteraceae bacterium
TAACCGCAAAGCTGTGCAACATCAGCTAAAAACAAGGTTTTGTTTTTTTTCATCAAATCTCTTGCGTGCCACATTCTCATAATTGTTATAGTTTTGTGAAAAGAATGAGAATAAAACCGTTTAGTTACTGTTTCAATATAAAATTTTGAAACAGTAAACATATTCGAAACACTTTCAAGAGTTATGTTAGTCATAAAATTACTCGAAATATAATCAAAAACCTTTACCATATATTCATCCGAATTAGAAGAATATTGAAAACCGTTCTTTTTATCAAAAATAAAGTTCAGTTCAGTAATTAAGGTAGAAATCAATCCGAAAAAATTAATCAAACCCATTTTATTTTTAATATACCTATCTATATTTTTAAAAATATTATTCTCAACATCAAAATTTTCAAATTCATTTTTAGTGTAAATATTTTTTTCGATTGGATTATCAGAAGCGTTAAATAAACGGTAAAAATCGCTGTCACCTTTTATATTTTGAAAAAGTGTTGGGTGAATACAAATAGAAACAACCTCGATATTGTTATAAAAGTCCGACAAAGGCACATCTGTCTTTATTCTCTCGCTTCCATTAAACTTAGTTATTAAAATACTTCCCTCGTTTATCGAGAGTCTTCTGTTTTCGCAATAATACAAAAACTTCCCTTTTCGAAAATAATAAATTTTAAGATAATCTTTTTCTCTTAATGGATTAATATAATCATTTTTCAAAAGCCATAAATCGAACACTTGGATTTTAAGCTTTGCATCATAAAAACCGGTTGAAGAACTCTTGTTATTTTTACTCATAATTACACCCCATAATTATAATAACATATCATCAACATAATTGCAATGTTTTTTTGTTCATTTGGAAATGTGCTTAAAAAAACACACATGTTATAATTAATGTAGTTAATAACAGATTCTATTTAAATTTAGGAGGTTTATAATGAAATTTGAAAAAATCACAATTGAATTAGAAAACTTCGAGGCTTATGATGTCATTGCATCATCTTTAGAAGTTGATGACCCTACTGTAGCACCAACGCAACCCACTAATAATAACGACCCTTATGAAAATGATAAGTGGTAATTAATAATTAAAGGAGTAAAATATCATGAAAAAAATAATTTCAATCTTCTTATCTATATTTTTGATTGTTGGATGTGTTGCAATAAGCATTTCTGCAGATAATTCAGAAATTTCTTATGTTGTTTATGATAATATGTCAGGCACTGTTTCTTCATCCACAGAAAGCGATAATATGACTATTAAAGTTAACGGTGGTAAGCTTACTAAATTCGCAAATTATGCTACCGGCTATAACTGTGCTCAATGGCAAAACGGCACAAACAACATTAGTCTTACTTTAGGTCTTAAAAATGTTCCTGCAGGTAGCTACAAATTAAAACTTGTTACTGTTGACAACAACTCAGCAAGAGGTATGTTTGATATAAGTGCAAACGGTGTATTCCTTGCAAATGAAGACTTCTTGTCTTCTGGCAAAAAGGTTGTTGAACATTCATTTGATACTGCATTCACTGCAGATGGTACAAACCCAGTTGAAATTGTTCTTACCTCTAATAATACCGATTCAAGAACTGATAAACAAGTGTTTTTATACAGTGTAGTTCTTGTTTCAGCTATCGGAGAAGAAGTTTCTACAATTCCTACATCAACCACAACTACAACAACTACTACAACCACAACAACCCAAGCTCCTGAAACTCCTGATGTTGAATCAGACGAATATGTAAACCGTCCTACAGATTATTTTTCAACTACCATCAACGCCGTCACAGGTGTATCAACAAAAACAAGTGATGATGGTGCGGTTTCATTTACTGCTGAGTATGGTCGTGCTGTCTTCCAATCAAAATATGTTAATAGTTTAAACTGCTTACAATGGCAACCAAATGAAACAGGTATTCTCACATTCAAATTTAACAATGTTGAACCTGCAGTTTATAAAATAACAATTAACTCCGGTGACCATCTTGCACAAAACCGTTCATATTTCGATATAGCAGTTAATGATAATCACTATGAAACATTGGGATTTGAAGCAGGCGGAAAAAGTTATGTTTCTCACGAACTCACTAACACTCTTACATTGTCTAACAAAGGTACTGTTACAGTTAGGTTAACAAACAACCTTGATATGAATACCGAAAACGGCAGAACGACAAGACAAACTGTAATTGAAAGTGTCGTTCTTACAAAAATTGATGATGTGCTTCGTGACCCGCTTTATGTTGAAGCAAATATGTTAAAAGGCGCAGCAATTCGTTTAAACAATAATAACGGTATTCGTTTCTATACTCAAGTTGATACAGAAGCTATTGATTCACTTGTTGAATCAGGTGCAACTGTAGAAGTTGGCACTTTAATTTCTCCTGCTGATTTAATTGAAGGTGAAGACCTTACATTTGACCTTGATGAAGGCAAATATATAGATGTTAAATATAACTTAAATGCGGGTTATTACGAAAACAACAACACATTTGTTGGTTCTGTTGTTAACATTAAAGAATCAAATACATCTTATAGTTCTGAAAACGGAAATATTAACAGACCGTTTGTAGGCAGAGGTTATGTAAAAGTAACTAAAGATGGCACTACTTATATCAATTATGCAAAATATTATGATTATAATGTTACAAACAACACCCGTTCATTAGCATATATTGCACTTGTTCTTCAAGATGATGAAGATACATATTCTGCATTAAGTACTGAACAAAAAACATTAGTTGATAATTGGGCTGCAAAACACGGCGAAGTCACTTATGAATATTTTAATTATTCTACAACTAACTATAACGGAAATACTATGTCTGATACAGGCGTAATTATGCTTCCTAAGAATTATTCTGAAGAAGGCAAACCTGTAAGACTTGTAATCGACTGCCATGGTTATAGTGCTACAATCAATTCTTCTGACGATTTTTATAGCAAATACAACTGGTGTAAAACACTTGTACACGATGGTTATGCAGTTTTAGGTGCTGTTGAAAATCCTTATCACATGGGAACACCTTTCGCAGTTGAAAGTTACATCAACGCTTATAAATATGTACTTGAAAACTACAATGTTTATGAAGAAGTTTATGTAAATGGTAACTCAATGGGTGGTATTACATCAATTAACCTTGTTTGTTCAGAAAAAATTCCTGTAATCGCACACTCAATGCAATACCCTGTAACTTCAATTGTTCATCAATTGTATTACAATGAATGGGCTACAGACACTCGAAAGAGACTTTCTAATTTCTATAACTTTGCATTCCCTAACGACGAAAACGGAACTGCTTATACAGCAAACACATTCCCATTTACATCTGATATCAGAACATTTGGTACTGACGCTGAGCTTCAATTACTTGAAGATAATTTCTTTGATAAAGTTGCTCCTGTTTACTCACTTTATAGATTTACTAATATCTTAAACGACAGCAAAACTGGATTTGCGGCAGGCTTTGAAGATTTTATCAGTTGTAACACGCAAGAAAGAGTTGATGAGCTATACAAAAAGATGACCATCAATTACCCTGTTCCGGTTCTTGTGCAACAATGCTTAGACGATAGTTCTGTAAGAACTAATATGACAAAGCATTTTGTAAATTCAGTTAAAAATGGAAGCAACAACATAACTGCAATTTATTACAACGGTTCAAAGCACGGTGGTGACATTGGTAATGATGTTACTTATCTTGCAAAAGATAATACCACATTATCTGTAAGAGAAAGCAGTATTGAAATGTCAAAATTTATTACCAACATAGAAAATACAATAACTGATAAAAAATAATTAAGTATTAAAATGAGCTATATATCAATATGATATATAGCTCATTTTTCATTTTATTCTCAATGCTCTTGTTGCGTTTAGCACTGCAAGTACCATTACGCCGACATCTGCAAAAATTGCAAGCCACATATTCGCAATACCTATTGCGCCGAGAATTAAGCAAATTGCTTTTATAAGCAAAGCAAATACGATGTTCTGCTTAACAATTCTAAGTGTTCCAACAGATATTTTTATTGCAAGCGAGATTTTTTCGGGATTATCGTCCATAAGAACAATATCCGCCGCTTCAATTGCCGCATCCGAGCCTAAAGCGCCCATTGCAATGCCTATATCTGCACGCGATAAAACAGGCGCATCGTTGATACCATCGCCGACGAAAGCAAGTTTTTCATTTTTCTGTTTGCTTTCAAGTAATTTTTCAACCTCTGCAACCTTATCATCGGGCAAAAGTTCTGATTTGACAGTATCTAAACCGATTTCTACGGCAACTTTCTCAGCAACTGCACTATTATCGCCCGTCAGCATAACTGTCTGCTTTATACCGCTTCTTTTAAGCGCTTTAAGGGCTGATTTTGATGTTGGTTTAATAATATCGGAAATTGTAATACTTCCCGCATATACGCCATCAACAGCAATGTAGACGGCTGTGCCGATGTTAATGTCACCGACGCTAATACCTATACTATCCATAAGCTTTTTATTGCCGACATAAACTTCTTTTCCGCCAACCTCAGCACTAACACCATGCCCTGCAAGCTCTTTTATATTCTTTATTCTATCAAGCTCTTGTTTATTACCGTAAGCCTTAACAATACTCTGGGCTATTGGATGGCTCGATGCACTTTCAGCATGAGCGGCATAGTACAACAAATCCTCCTTTTCAAATCCGTTTTTAACTGATACATCAGTAACCTCAAACACACCTTTAGTAAGCGTACCTGTTTTATCAAAAACTATATATTTAGTTTGCGATAAAGCCTCAAGATAGTTTGAGCCTTTTACCAAAATACCGTTTTTTGAAGCACAACCGATACCGCCGAAGAAACTGAGCGGAATTGAAATAACGAGCGCACAAGGGCAACTGATAACCAAGAATGTAAGAGCTCTTGTAATCCAGTCCGACCACATCGGCGCATTGCCGATTAAAATACAAAATATTGGTGGAATCAGACACAGCGCCAATGCGCTGTAACAGACAATTGGAGTATAATACTTTGCAAATTTAGTAATAAAATTCTCGGAGCGAGATTTTTTCATACTAGAATTTTCGACCAAATCAAGAATTTTTGAAACAGTTGAATCGCCAAATTCTTTAGTTGTTTTAAGCTTTATAACACCGTTTTGATTAATACAGCCGCTTGTAACCTCATCACCAACTGCTACATCTCGCGGTACGCTCTCGCCTGTAAGACAGGAAGTGTCAAGCGAAGTTTCTCCCTCGGTAATAATACCGTCAATCGGCACTTTTTCACCCGGATTAACGATAATTTCAGAACCTATCGCAACCTCATCAGGGTCCACCTTTGTGAGTTTTCCGCCAATCAAAACATTAGCATAATCAGGTCTTATATCCATTAAAGCTGCAATATTTCTACGGCTTTTGCCGACAGCAACGCTCTGGAACAACTCACCTATCTGGTAGAAAAGCATTACCGCAACGCCTTCGCGGAACTCGCCAAGTAACATCGCACCGACAGTTGCAACTGCCATAAGGAAGTTTTCATCAAAAACCTGTCGGTTCAAAATACCTTTTCCTGCTTTGATTAAAATGTCATAGCCGATTATAAAATACGGAATTAAAAATAAAATTGTCTCAATCCAAATGTTAAGACTTGCTGTTTCCGCCAATATCCAAAACGCAACCATAAAGATAGCAGAAACTATAACTCTTGCAAGTATTTTTTTCTGTTTTTTATTCATAAAATACCTCTAAAAAAAGATTTCGCAGTCAGACTCTATCTTTTTGCAGCTTTTAATTGCTGTTTTCATTACTTTTTTAACATCGGCGTTCTCTTCAAATTCTACCTTTAATTTTAGTGTCATAAAGCTGATTGTTGCATCTTTTACGCCCTCAGTATTTTTAACTGCCTCTTCCATTTTTGCTGCGCAATTCGGGCAATCCACTTCAATATCAAATGTCTTTTTCATAAAATTTTACCTCATTCTTCTATATGTTCCATACCCATATTGAGTATGTTTCTTACATGGTCATCGTCTAATGTATAAAAAATATTTTTGCCTTCTCTGCGAAAACGCACAAGCTTTGCGTCTTTCAAAATTTTAAGCTGATGGCTGATTGCAGAAGTGCTTGCTTTTAAAAGCCCTGCTAAATCCCCTACACAAAGCTCACTTTCGATAAGGGCATAAAGAATTTTAATTCTTGTTGAATCACCGAAAACCTTAAAAAGTTCAGCTAAATCATATAAATATTCATCAGCAGGTTGCTTTTCAAGTACAGTCTTTACTGCTTCTTCATTAACTATTTGTAATGTTTTTTCTTCAGACAAATTTGCTCCTCCTATTGCATCACTTGAATGGTTGTTCAATTGTTCATTTGTTTGATTATAAGCTATAATTTTTAATTTGTCAATATAAAAAACAAAAAACTCTGCTTTTAACAGAGTTTTTGCTTTTTATATTACTTTTATTACCAATCCTGGTTTTGACTCATCTCCATATATATTTTGACTTTTACCAATTTTATTGATTAAAGCACCATTAATTTTTACAGTTGATTCATTTATAACACATTCAGTTGTTATATCAACCGCACTTTCACTTGCCAAGTCTTGAGCAAATATTTTTTTGCCTTCAACCGATGAATCAAACTCAACATTAACCTCATTAACTTCACCAAAAATACCGATTGGCATATCAACTTTTTGAGAAATATTAAGGTTAACAGATGGAGTATAAAATCCCTCATCTTGTTTAAATCTCGGCAAAACAGCAATTGCAAAAGCACCATTTTTATGACGGTTACTTAAAACATAAGGTTTTTCATCTTCAAGATATTCAATGTCAGGCAATTCATCATTTAAAGCGATCACACTTGGCGCTCCTTGTTTAATATCACGGTCGCCAAATCTAGAAATCCATGTATTCAAATTGACAAAGTTACACACATCAAATAACACTTCATCAGAACATTTAAAAGAAACATCACAAACAGGAACAGGCGGAGCAAAACAAGATAACCAGTTAACAGATCTTATGTTTTCTGTTGACTTCGGTCTCATAGGAGTACCATCATCCTTTTTAAGCAAATTAGACATTACACCTGTCTCAAGCGACAAAGCCGAACAAACATATGCTTCATTTTCTGCATTTATGTATGATTTGCTACCCAATTTTTTACCATTTTTAAGTATAAATTGAACACGATCAATAGTAGTTGGAACAGAAAGTTGATTAGAAACATCATAAGTACGAATTACATCCGAAAATCCCATAAGTTTCATAGTCCATTCAGGTCTATCTCCCCAATCGATATATCTACCTGTTTGATCATTATCATTTACACCCGATAATGGTCCCATAATAACAGCGTGTTCAATAACTAATTCAGGATAAATCTTGCCTTTCAATTCGTTTAAGAGTTTGCGAAAATCAACATCGTTACACAATGAACCCCAGTCAACTTTCCAATAAGAAACTCCTGCATATTTGCACCACTCTAAACGCTCAGTCCAATATTGTATGCGTTCCTCATGAGTAAGCATATTTTCCCATGCCTCGCCTTGAGCACTAGCGCAAATCCAAAGTCCGACACCTTTCCAACCATAGCTTTTAACACTATCAACAAGTTTTTTCAAGCGTTCTTTTGGCTCACCCGTGAAAGAAGGAAATCTTTCTTCGTTAACAATTAATGAACCAAAATCACCATTATTATTATTAACAAGACCATAAGGTACATCCCAACCATCATCAAAAACAAAAATAAGTTTATCTCTGACAGTTGGAAATTGATTAACTAATCCATCTTCTCCAAAAACATTTTCTTCGTTCATTGTATCACGCATTAAAGCACTTAAAGCTGTTCCATCTTTTGAGCGACGAGTACACAAATTAGATTGCGAAGCCCAAGTGCAATAGTAACTGTTTAAATCAAATTTGTTTTCTATAAAATTCATATTAAAACTCCTTGTTGAGAAAATTCTCGAAATTAGCAACAATTCCGTAATCTGCATAATCAAAAATCGGTGCTTTTTTATCCGGATTAATTGCAATTACTGTTCCCGAACGCTGCATTCCTACAATATGATGCACGGCTCCGGAAATACCGATTGCGATATATACAGGCGGATTGATTGTTTTACCTGTAAGACCGACCTGAGTATCATATGGCATTAAACCGTTATCAACTGCTTTTCTGGAACTGCACAAAGTTGCGTTTAGCTTTTCTGCGAAAACCTTTACACTGTCAATGCAATCCTTAACACCATACCCAAGCGCTACAACAATATCACTTTTATCTTCGCCTGCGGTTCTGACAGTAGCCATTGCAGGAGTCGTTAAACTCTTAATCTTCGCAATAATACTTCCCGAAAGTGCGGGGCGATACATAAAAAGAGTTTCACCGTCAGTTTCGAGCGAAGTGCAATCAGCACAAAGTCCGAGAGACAACTTTGCCGCTACTCTTGCAGATATGCGCTTCGACTTCGCATCACTTCCCCATATAACTACGGAAGGGCTTTCTTTCATAATTATTTGTGAAATATCCGTTTCATCTGTAAGCGGAATAACGTTAATATCATCACTTATCATTTTAGCAAACGGCATTGGCGTATCACCGATGATAAACACTTTATTTAATTTTTCACCGCTCAAAACTTCTGATTTCGCCTTTAATTTATTCTTATTTAATCCCTCAGAGATTGCGGATTGCAATTCATCAGTGGTTATAAACTTGCATTTTCGCTTGCCCGATTGATTTTCAAAAGTTTTAAGAACTCCTGTAGGCGAGCCTTTTAATCCGCACTTTTGCTTGTCAGCGCCAATTGTATCAGCGTTCCAGACTTCTACCTCTGAGACTTTAGAGCGTATACTCGGCAAACGAAGATTATTTATACGCTCAATAGTAAGAAGTGCAGGCTGTTGTGCGGATTGTTCACCCTCTTCGCGCGTTTCACAGACGATATTTTCTTCTAAAGACTTGATTTTCATAACATTTGTTATCAGTGAAAATTCGAGCATTTCCGACAACATCGATCCTGTCTGCGCAGTGTCACCTTCTAAAGTCTGTCTGCCGCAGAAAACTAAATCCGGTTGTATTCTTTTAATCGCTAATGATAATGCGTAAGCAGTTGCCAGCGTATCTGCACCTGCAAAAGCATTATCTGTAAGCAATATGCCTTTTTTAGCGCCAAGACGTGTAAGATTCAATAAAAAACTCTCAGTTGACGGCACACCCATACTAAGCAGTATGATTTCAGCACCGTTTATTTTAAGTGCTTCTTCGTAAGCGCAGGCATCAAACGGGTTAATTTCGCCGTCTCTTCCCTGTCTTATACAAACAACTATTTTCATCTCAGCGCTCCCTGTATATCGGCGCAAGCGCATCATGAATTCTCTTATATGTATTAAAAATTTCTCTGTATGTTTTAGTATTTTCGAGATTTGGAACAGTTACAGTATCTTCCTTTACACATTTGAGAACTGCATCTCTAGGATTTTCAAACACACCGGCGGCAATTCCCGCAAGCATAGCAGAGCCGAGCGAGGAATCACTGCTCTTGGTAGTTTTTAAAGTAATACCAAGCACATCAGCAGTAATCTGTCGCCAGAGCTTGCCTTTTGCACCGCCTCCGATAAGCGTAGCGGTAGTATTATAAGGAATATTAAGAGAATCAAGATACAATTTGCTGTCAAGTAATGAAAGCGAAACACCCTCTAATACTGCACGTGTAAAATGCGCCTTTGTATGAGTTGCACGAACGCCTGTGAAGCTACCGCAAAGCAAAGGGTCAGCATAAGGTGTTAGCTCGCCGTTTAAGTAAGGATGAAAAATCAGTCCCTCGCAACCGATTTCAATGTTTTCAGCGCCTTTGTCAAGCTCTTTGTAATCGCCACCGAATGTATCACGATACCAACGGTACGACGAAGCTGCCGCTTTTGTAGCAGTACCCGGATACCAAAGTCCATCAGCAATATGAGAATAATTAACCAGATGGCGATCGGGATACGGCTTATCGGTGATAACACAAATTCTGCCTGCTGTCGCGAGTTTTACGGTTACATCACCTTTCAATACCGCACCTGACGCAA
>JBGVHY010000133.1:0-3415 GCA_045122755.1 Acutalibacteraceae bacterium
AAGTGTTAAATCACTTCTTAACCACTGGTGAAGTTTTTTCTACTTAATTTTGTAACATATCATTGACAAACCTACATTTTTAATCTTTTTTCAAAAAAGCGGTCTTAGATAATACTAAGCCCGCCTTTTTGAGTTTTTACATACGATTGTGTGCATTTGCTTTGCGCAAACCGATTATGGAGAGAAACAAGAATATTCCCGCAACCGCCGACAGAATTGTCAATATCTTTATATTTGCATAAGAGAAATCGCCGGTTTTTGGGGAAGTAACGCTCTCATCGCTTTCAAACACTTCGTCATCTTCAAGACAGAATGAAAACGCTGTGCCTGCTGAATCCTTTGCGGCGGCATTTGCGTTGTAAACGGGAATAATACAAGCATTGCCGCCAGTAGAAGGGTTAAAAGACGACTCTTAGTCAAGCTTTACCAGCTCAATTCCGTAGGTCATACTACCTGTATAAGTAACACCTTTTTTGATTGAAGAAGAGCTTGAAATAACAGGTTTTACTGTGAGGGTTTTAGTACCGTTTTCTGTGAAAGCAGCAAGCTCAACACCGTTAACCTGGTCTTTACCGCCTGTAGTTTCAATTACAGTATCGTCAGCTTTGATAATCTGATAACGCCTTGATGCATTTTTACCGTCCTCGGTTTTGCCTTCGATAAGCATCTGGTTGCGGTATTTATCTGTGCCAGCGATTGTAACCGATACTTTCTGATTATCAAGGTTTGCAATATCTTCAGCAACGATATCCATCTGAACACCGTCTTTTTTCATTACAACCGATGACGGGATAGTAACTGTATAGGTCGGGTCATTTTTATACTCGAATGTGAACTGAGTGCTTAAAGCCTCTGTTGATGACTGGTCAACCGATTCAGCAGATGCAGCAATTGCGCCCATAGAAATTACGGTTGAAAGTGCCAAAGTAAGTGATACAATTTTTTTAACTAATTTCATTGTGTTTTTCCTCCGAAAAATATAGTTTTGGTTTAACTTATATAAATCGCAACGTGCACAATTGCGCTTATATCTTTATTCGTTTGCCAATACATACAAATCGGCATAGACCAACGCGTTGTTAAGCGGTGTGTATGTATCGGCAGCGTAGGTGAGGACCTTTATATTGAGCTTGTATTCGCCTATTTTTAAAGGTCGCTCAAGTTTTACATTCTGAACTGCTTTGCCCGGCTCAACCAAATCTGTGGTTGCAATCGGAGTAGCTTCGTCGTCTATATATAACTCGAATTTAAACAGACAGGTATTTTTCTTGGGATTGTAGAGTGTTATCTGTATATCTGTTTCGTTTTCGGGAAAATAGATTGTACCGTAACCGGGAATTGCTATACCGTCATCGCTGTTGGTTGTGATGTCGACTTTCGGGTCATAGCTTTCAGCGGCGGAGTCGAGCACCATACCGCCGTTGGCCTGTGAATTTTCATCATCACAGCTGTGAAACAGTCCGATAATGGCTATTGCAAGCAGAATTATCGCAAATATTGATGCAATCGCGGTTAGCTTTTTCTTTTTCAAACAGCACTACGCTCCTTTCTTTTACAATCTTATTATCGTATTTCAAAGTAAAGTCGAATATCTTATTCTCGTTAACTTTATTTGAATTTTTCAGAGCTTATTTTAGCAAAAAAGCACCGAACACGTTGGTGTTCGGTGCTTTTAAAAGCGTATTTTATTTAAATAATTTGCTCTTAATAAATTTATAAAGCTCATTGATTACAGGGACTATAAGTGCTAAAAGGAAGCATTTAATAATCTGGTCAATTTCAAGGTCATTGAGCTTTAAGAAATGCGCCATTGGTTTGAATGTTACCATAAGCGAGAGCACAAAGCCTGCGATTACATAGGCGAAATCAAGGAACGGATTTCTGAATGGCTCCAAGGTGTAGAAGTTCAGCTCGCTTCGGTTTGAGAAGCCCAAGAACAGGGAAGCTGAAACAAATACTGTGAAATAATATTCAATTCCATAGCCTGTTTTATCACCGAAATGATAAGCCAACAATGAGGTCAGCACCATTGCGATAATACCTATCGCAACATCAAGCATAAACGCATTGCCGACGATGTTGTCGCCCTTGTGGAACTGACGTTTTAGTATTTTCTTATGCGCCGGTTCAAAAGCAATGCTGAACGATGAAATCGAATTAAAGAACAATCCCGCGAATACAATTAACATAGGGGTGATAACCGATGTGCGGAAGAAAAGAAGTCCCAAAATCATCGAGATGCCGAGCGCGAAGCTTACCGATATAAACTGTTTAAGTGATTTTCTTATATTAACGTAAGTGCCTTTGATTTCCTTTAAGCCTTTGGAAATTGAGGTGTAGCTGTCATCTGAAATAATAAGCTCCGAGGTGCTCTTTGCAAGCTCAGTACCGCAAAGCCCCATAGCACAGCCGACATCAGCCTGTTTAAGTGAAATTGCATCCGAAACGCTGTCACCTGTAATGGCAACCGTCTTACCTGCACTCTGC
The DNA here is from genome assembly GCA_045122755.1 of Acutalibacteraceae bacterium. Classification (GTDB taxonomy): domain Bacteria; phylum Bacillota; class Clostridia; order Oscillospirales; family Acutalibacteraceae; genus RUG11462. The sequence goes on from JBGVHY010000133.1 coordinate 2,488, forward strand.
CACTTCTTAACTATCATCATTCGCTGTTCCGCTGAAATATCAGCATAAACTGCGATATCTTTGAATTTTTCCGTAAATTCTTCTTCGCTCATATTATCAAGCATTGCACCGTCGACGCAGATTGAATTACTGCGCAATAAATCAAGCTTTTTTGCAGATGCTACAGCATTGTCAAGGTTGTCACCTGTAACCATAATGGTTTTAATACCCGCTTTAGTACATTCCTCAAGCTCAACCTTAGCATCAAATCGCGGAAGGTTAGCAACTGCAACAAGTCCGCAGAAAGTAAGACCGTTTTCAATCAGCTCAGCCGAAGGCATTGACGGCAGTTCATCAAGCTGTTTATAAGCAATACCGATAACTCGGTAAGCCTGTTTTGAAAGGTCGGTAACGGTTTCGTGAAGCTTTTCACTATCAACATTCGGACATTTTTCAATAACGGTATCTGCAGTACCTTTTACAATTGCGTAAGGCTTACCCTCGATGACGCAGATAACGGTTTTAAGCTTTCTCACCGAGTCAAGAGGAATTTCACCCATTCTCGGATACTGCGAGTCAAGTGTCAGCTTGTCCGTTTTAAGCACCTTGAAAGCCGCTGATAAAATCGCAGTTTCAACGTTATCGCCTGTGTGAGTTTCACGTCCGAAATCATCAATTTTAACATCGCCGTCACAAGTAAGCGCTGCAATTTTAAGCATCATAGCAACTTCATCAGGCGAAAAATTATCAATATCATAAAGATTGCCCGCAACAAAAGCTTTTGCGGCTTTCATTCGGTTCTGGGTAAGCGTACCTGTCTTATCGCAGATGATAACGTTTGTAGTACACATAGTTTCAAGCTCGGCGATTTTTCTTATAGCGCAATTTTTTCTTCTCGCTCTGCGCATACCCATTACAAGGTTGAAAGCAACGAGCAACGAGTAAGAAC
>JBGVHY010000134.1:0-8349 GCA_045122755.1 Acutalibacteraceae bacterium
GCCACTTGCAACATCTGTTGCAAAATATTCGCATTTCACAAGATGACCTGAAAAATCATAGTCAGTATTAGGCGGAGAAAGCTCTGTTACTTCCAGCGCTTTATCAACGTGTAATTCTCTTAACTTTCCGTCTGCGCCGACTCTTGCGTAATCGTAAATGCGGTATGTAACATTAGAATTTTGCTGGATTTCGGCAATTACAATACCCTTGCCTATTGCATGAAGAGTACCCGACGGAATAAAGAATAAATCTCCTTTTTTAACAGGAACAGCATTAAGAACTTCGAGCAAAGTGTTATTCTCAATTCGTGTTTTGAACTCGTCCTTGCTTATATTCTCTTTAAATCCGTAATAAAGAAATGCATCGGGTTCAGCCTCAAGTATGTACCAAGCCTCGGTTTTGCCGTACTGCCCTTCGTTTTTAAGTGCATATTCATTGCTCGGATGCACCTGAATTGAGAGGTTATCCTTAGCGTCAATGAATTTTATAAGTATAGGAAAATCATCAAATTTTTCGCAATCAGTACCAAGCACTTTCTTGCCGTATTTTTCGATATAAGCGCTTAAAGTCAGACCTTTATCCTCGCCGTTTGCAATGATGCTTTGGCCGTCTTTATGAGTTGAGAGCATCCACCCTTCAGCTAACGGGGTTAAGTCGGATTTAATATTGTATTTCTCTCTTAATTTTGTTCCACCCCAAAGATAATCTTTGCAAGCGGGAATAAGTTTTAATATTGCCATAATTTATGCCTTCATCATTTCTTTAGCCGCATTTGCCAATGCGTCGATAATTTCTTCTGACTTCTCTTTTGTCACACCGACCGCTGACAGATAAACCTTTATTTTAGGCTCTGTTCCGCTTGGACGTACCATAAACTTTGCACCGTTTTCGAGATTAAACTCAAGCACATTAGCTTTTGGCAAACCTGTGCCGTCAGCATTATAATCAACAACATTTTGGACTTCAAATCCAGAAATATTTTGAGGAGAATTTTCGCGAAGCTCATCCATAAGAGCTTTCATAGTATTCATACCGCTCTCACCCTCAAAAGTGAATGAAAGAAGGGCGTTTTTATAGTACCCAAACTCTTTATAAAGCTCTTTTAGTACGTCAAGTAAGCTCTTGCCCTCATTCGCATAATAAGCGGCTGCTTCACAAATAAGAAGTGTTGCATTTACTGCATCTTTATCGCGAACATGAGCGCCTGAAAGATAACCGTAGCTTTCTTCAAATCCGAAAATAAATCTTTCAGCCTCATTATCGGCCTCAAGATAACCTATCTGTTCACCGATAAATTTAAAGCCTGTAAGAACTCGGCGAAGCTGAACACCGTATTTTTCAGCAATTGGAGTTACCATATCAGTTGAAACAATAGTTGTTATCGCTACAGGATTTTTGGGCATTGTGCTGTTTGCCATTCTTGTTTTACATATGTAATCAAGCAAAATTATTCCCATTTCATTACCGCTGATAAGAGTATAACCGCCCTGTTTATTAGGTACAGCCGTGCCGCATCTGTCACAATCAGGGTCAGTGCCGAGCAGTAAATCAGGTTTTACGGTTTCACAAAGCTCAAGACCTTTTTGCATAGCCTCTTTTATTTCAGGGTTCGGATAAGGGCAGGTTGGGAAATTACCGTCAGGTGTTTCCTGTTCCTTAACAACCGTCACATTATCTGCGCCGAGTTTTTTAAGAAGCTTAGTAACACATTCAAGACCGGAGCCGTTAAGCGGAGTATAAACAAGCTTTAACTTGTCAATTCCTGTTCCGTCACCTACACGCTGATCATAAACTGCTTCAACAAAATCATCAATGCACTTTTCATCAATATATTTAACATTGCTTTCGTTCTCGTCGGTTTTTACTTTGAAACAATCTACTTTTCCGATGCAATCGAGAATTTGCTGTGCAACCTCTAAAGTTATCTGGCAACCGTCTGCTCCGTAAACCTTGTAGCCGTTATATTTAGCTGGATTATGGCTTGCGGTAACGCAGATACCTGCTCCGCAGTTATAATAACGAACTGCCCATGAAAGTGCTGGAGTCGGCTCTAATCTTGGATAAATATACGCTGTAATGCCATTTGCCGAGAGTACTTTCGCTGCCTCGCGTGCAAAAACATCGCTTTTAATACGGCTGTCATAAGCAATAGCAACAGATTTGTTTAAATCGGTATTGTTAAGATAGTCACAAAGTCCCTGTGTTGCTTTTCTTACAGTATAGATATTCATTCTGTTGCTACCGGCACCGATTACGCCGCGAAGTCCGCCTGTGCCAAACTCAAGCTCTCTATAAAATCTGTCGCTTAAATCATCAGCTTGTCTTAGCTCGTCTAAAAGCTCTTTATCTAAATCGGGATTATTCACCCAACGCTCATATTCTGTTTTCCAATCCATAAAAGCACCTTATTTTAATAATTCAAGATTTTTTTCAATCAATTCACATCTTTGTTTTACACAATCAACGCTGCGCATAGCATCCTCAGGAGTATTAAACACATAGTCAACAAGCTTGTCAATTGTAGTTGTAGCAACGTGCAAGCGTGTGTCACTTGATGCATAGTAGATATACACATCGCCGTTATCTCTTGCAATTGCGCCATTTGTAAATACAACGTTTGAAACGTCACCAACGCGTTCCTCGCCGAAAGGTGCGATTAAATATCCGCCTGGTTCAGCGATCACCTTTGAAGGGTCATCGAGTGCTGTTGCAAAAGCATATACAACGTATCTAAGTCCGCAAGCGGTATTTCTTACACCATGGGCAATATGTATCCAACCTTTTTCAGTTTTGATTGGTGTTGCGCCTGCGCCGTTTTTAACCTCGGTGATTGTATGATATTTTCTGCAGCTTGTGATTTTTTCCTCGTCAATAACTGCGTTAGTGATATCATCGCAAAGACCAAAACCAATACCGCCGCCTGAGCCTGTATCAATAAAATCATCCATAGGACGGGTATAAAAAGCATACTTACCGTCAACGAATTCAGGATGCAACACAACATTTCTCTGTTGAGGACTATTTTTGGTAATTAAGTTAGGAAGTCTCTCCCAATTTCTCAAATCCTTTGTTCTTACAATACCAGCCGCAGCGGTTGCTGCTGACAAATCAGGATTAGTTTTATCCTTGCTTTCAGAACAGAAAACACCGTAGATATATCCGTCTTCATGCTTAGTTAAACGCATATCATAAACATTTGTTTCATCTTTTTCTGTATCAGGCAACAAAACAGGTTTCTCTAAGAATCTGAATCCGTCAACACCGCTCTCAGATTCTGCCACTGCGAAAAAGCTTTTGCGGTCGCTTCCCTCTACACGCGCTACAAGGTAAAACTTGCCGTCAAGCTCGATAGCACCCGAATTAAATGCAGCGTTAATGCCGAGTCTTTCCATAAAGAACGGATTTGTTTCTTCATTCAAATCATATTTCCATTCAACAGGAATATGATGACGGGTAAGAACAGGATTTTCCCATCTGTCATAGATTCCGTTGTAAAAATCAGCCTTTTTATTCTTTGCTGTTAATAACTCTTCTTGTTGTTTTTTTACTTCATAATACTTTGGATGAATTTTACTCATAAAAAGCTCCTTTTAAATAACTTTTTAGTTATTTTAACACAAAAAAAGTAAAAAAGGAATACTTATATTTTATTTTCATATTAATATTTTAACTTTGGCGCAAAAAAATAAAACCGTGCCGTGCACGGTTTTATTTTTACCAATTATTCTTCATCATTTTCACGGTTGCAACCGCAGTCGCTGTCACAGGAAACAGGGAAAAATTCTTCCACAGGGAATTTAATTCTCTGGAACATATCGCAAGGCGAATCATTGTTCACATCGTTGCACTCTTTATGTGGCAAGCAGAATGAATATGAAGGAACTAAAAGCTGAACATTTCGCACGAGTTGAACTATGCTGAAAAGTCCGAGAGTTACGAAAAGTCCTCTTGAGCCGCTTGTTGTAAGCTCGCCGTTAACAGTTGAAAGCACCGCGTTCGGAATATCAGCTAACGACTCTTTGCAACAGCAGATGTCACAAATTTTTGCATCAAGCACCACAGGGTCAACGACCTGAACTGTGCATTTTGGAAGATTACTTCCTCTTGTCATAACATCGTCGTCGCAAACTCGCATTGTTGATGTAAATACTTTAACATTACCTTCGCTGCCGCAGAGAATTACTTTCTTTGAAAAAGCGGCGATTCCGCTGAATTCCTGCGGACACTGCATAGGATTAGTTGTAACCTCGGCAGTAAGTGTGAAGAAAAATGTAAGGTCACAGGAATAATAGCCGCGCTTAAACGCAACAGGCTCAACATCAATCTTGACATCGGCAACCTCACAGCATTTTACTTTGCAGGAAATTGCATTCTGAATTGCATTTTGACCACATTCGTTAAAATAAACTCTTACATTTTCTATGCAGTCGCGGTCCATACAGGAATCGTATACTCTGCCTGTATCAATGCAGACTGCCTCTTTGATTTCATCATGATTAAAATCTGACATAAAATGTACTCCTTATTTGTGCTTAAACTATGTAATTAATCCGCCGCACATATCGGACTAATGAAGGCAAAACTTTACTACATTTTATGCCGTAATTTAAAGAATGTGAATGTAATTAATTTTCTTTTCAACACATATCATTTAATAAAAAGAAAAAAGGAGACACAAAATGACTGTTTTTGATTACATAATGATAGGCTGTGCAGTGTTTGGCGTATTAATTGTACTTTTATTCGCGCTAAGAACACGAAAATTTTTAAAAACGCTTCTCTTCTCTGCCCTGCTCGGAATTGTTACGTTACTGATTCTTCATTTTACCTCAGGGTTGACAGGCTTTTCGCTTGAGCTTACTCCGTACACGCTTGGCACCTCAAGTATTTTCGGTCTGCCCGGTGTTGTCGCAATTGTACTTTGCAAAATGATTTTCGGCGTTTAGAGCATATTAAAAGAGCAGTTCAGATGATATGCATCCCAAAAGTGTCTAACTTTTGGGGTGCACTTCAAAAACGAACTGCTCTTTTTATTTAATTATTTTGCTTTAACTTTTTTAGCTGTACTGTAGTTACTGTAAATTGTAACTCCGTTTACTACTTTATAAGAACGAACTTTGTAGTAATAAGTCTTCTTAGATATTAATTTCTTGTTGGTATAAGAAACCTTTGAACCGCCTTTAACGGTAGCAACTTTCTTATATCCTTTTTTCTTTTTGGTTGAACGGTAAATAACATATCCGTCAACATCGCTTACCTTGCTCCAGGAAATCTTAGCGGCTTTTCTTGCTGCCTTAGTTTTTACTGTTGGTTTGGCTGGTTTTAGTGATGTCTTAGTATAAAGAATATTTGAGAAGTCACTGTAAATCTTCTGAGTTCCGTAATAAGAATATGTTCTTACCTTGTAATAAACAATATAGCTGCTCGAAGACGAAACATAAATATTCACCTTTGTATATCTTGAATATGCAGTATTGTCCTTGCTGTCTTTTAATTTCCAAGCGCCGTTGTTATCTTTAGTCCAGAGCTCAACTCCGTCATAAGACTGGTCATCAACATAACTAGCTGAAACATCGTATCTAGTAGATGTGCTGTATTTTGTTATTTTTACAGTATGAGAAAGTTTAGGTGTTTTCGGCTTAATAGCTGCTGTCGCTGATAGCTTAAATAATGAATAATAAGCATAACTATCGACCGAATAGCCGTTAGGAGAATAAGGAGAAGAAGCGTAATAATTGAATTTATATGTACCTTTTGGCAATCTTATACTGTAATAATATTCGTCGTTCGTTTCGGAATAAGCATAAAAACCTCTGAATACCTGTGTACCGCTTGCATCATAAACGTATAAATACGAATTACTTTTAGAACCGTTACTGGTAACAGGTTTTGCTAAATCGAATCTTACAGTTGAATTCTGAGTAAGCACAAACCTGCCATATGCATTATTTGTATTATAATAATGGGTATAAACAGTACCTAATGAAATATCCTGAACTTTATCGTTTGAGTTGTTTCTGAACTGAAAACAATATCTCATACTGGTTACAGGAGTATAACTTCCCATATAAATATTAAAGTCATATGTGCCCTTGTCAAGGAAAACAAACATTTTTCCGGTAGACGAAGGTACGCTTCTTGAAAATAATTGTGTACCGCCGCTCGAAACAATCAATGTTGGTACGCAATTAGAACCATAAGAGCTTGTTGGAAATTCCATTTCAAAATAAACAACACCGTCTGCCGGCAACGTAATAGTGTTATTGCAATTCTTGTTAGAACTTGAATAAGTATGTGTATAAATTGTATCAAAATTTACAGTTTGAGCGGCACTTGCAGAAACATTTACACAAAATAATGCTCCAACTAACATAATGACTGAGAGAATAATGCTTAAAATTCTTTTCATAAATAAACCCTCCTTTTATTTATGTTACTATTGTACAATAACAGCCACCTTTTGTCAATTATTATTACTAAATATTTATTAATATTTATGTTGATTTTTATACAATTCTATCTTGATGGTGTATGTTTTATACTTGCTTTTTTGTGATACTTATAGTATAATTTATCAATAGGAGTGAAGATAAATGATAAAAGAATTAATTTCCGCTATTCAAGATGCTGATGTTATCACTGTTATAGCGATAGTTATTACCTCATCGGTGCTTTTTCTTATCTGTATGCCTTCGCATGAATTTGCGCACGCATACGCGGCCTACAGACTCGGCGACTCAACCGCAAAATATCAGGGTAGACTTACTTTGAACCCATTCAAGCACCTTGATTTATGGGGATTTGCTATGATTTTGCTTATCGGTATCGGTTATGCAAAGCCTGTTCCTGTTAATATGATGAATTTTAAAGACCGCAAAAAAGATATGGCGATTGTAGCGCTTGCAGGACCGCTGATGAATTTCTCTTTCGGTATTGTATTTGTGTTTTTACATGTCCTTTTCACTTTCATTATGAGCAAAATAGGTATTTTTTCAACTACAATGCTTTATATCTACTTTATTGTGAGTTATGTTCTCGGCACAATTGCTTCTATCAGTTTATCACTCGGAATATTTAATCTTATTCCTATTCCGCCTTTTGACGGCTCAAGAATTTTAGGTTATTTCCTGCCCGACCGCATTTATTATAAATTAATGCAGTATGAGCAGATTATTTTCATAGTTGTTCTTGTTTTATTATGGTTCGGTTTTTTAGACGGTCCGCTTGATAATATGATTACCAACATTAGCGATTGGTTATATTGGCTTTTCAGCCTGCCTTTCGGACTTAATTAAAATATAACGGAGTTTTTATTTAAATGGATTTAGTATTTACCGCGAAAGATTTTGACGGTCCTCTTGACCTGCTTTTGCATCTTATTTCAAAAAACAAGCTTGATATTAAAGATATTGAAATTTCGGTGCTTGTTGACCAATATATACAGCAGATTGAGCAATTCAAGGAATACGATATGGATATTGCAAGCGAATTTCTTGATATGGCATCAAGGCTTATTTATCTTAAAACAGTATCGCTTTTGCCGAAGTCCGAAGAGGCTGAGGAATTAAAAGCAGAGCTTACCGGAGAGCTTATTGAATATCAGCTTTGCAAGGAAATGGCGGCAAAATTAGCTGAAAATACCGAAGGCTTTAAAACCGCAATAAGAGAACCTGTAAAAATAGATATTGATAAGTCTTACAAAAGGCAGCATACACCTGATATTTTGCTTAAATACTATGCAGATGCGGTTGGTCGTGGACTTCGCAGACTTCCGCCGCCTGTTGACGCTTTCAGCGGAATTGTGCAGAAGAAAATCGTTTCGGTTTCAAGCAAAATCGTTGTTGTGCTTAGAAATTTAAAAATGAAAAGCAAGGTAAAATTCAAAAGCCTTTTTGAAAAAGCTGAAACTCGTTCCGATGTTGTTGCAACATTCCTTGCGGTGCTTGAACTGCTTAAAGACAAGCGCATTAAGGCTGATGATAAAGACGGCGAAACTATAATTACTATGGATAAGGTAGGATAAAATGGAATCGAATAACAACCTTAATATATTGGAATCTTTGCTTTTCGCCTGCGGTGAGCCTGTTGAGATTGAGCGACTCGCTGAGGTTATGGAGTTGGACGAAAGCGTAATTATCACGCTTGCCGACTCGCTTTCCGAAGGGTATGAAAAAAGAAAAGCAGGTTTTAAGCTTATAAGACTTGATAATAAATTACAGCTTTGCTCAAGAGCTGATTACTTTGATTATGTAAGAAAAATACTCGAATTAAAGCGTAATGCTCCTCTTTCTCAGGCGGCTTTTGAGGTGCTCGCGGTTATTGCATACAACCAACCTGTTACCAAAAGC
>JBGVHY010000135.1:0-9881 GCA_045122755.1 Acutalibacteraceae bacterium
GCATTAAATTCCTCCTTAAAATTGCACAACACTAACTAGACAGGCTCAATATCATAAGTCTGCCAATTTGTGATATAACTGTTTTTTATTCGCTCTTAACAGTTTTTGTGTTTTATATTAAAATATAATAAATTCAATTCAAATTATCAATATCTATTTTAATCTAAATTGAACAATATGTCAAGATATATTTATTATTATAATACTTTTAAACTATATATAGACAAATCAACAAAAATGTATTAAAATATATTATGAGGTGAAAAAATGATCGGGTTGTATGTTCACATTCCTTTCTGTGCAACGAAATGTGCTTATTGTGACTTTTACTCATTAAAGTATAACAAGACGGCTGTAGAAGATTATGTCGAAGAAATGTGCAGAAGAATTAAAAATACAGATTTTGTTTTTGATACAGTGTATTTCGGTGGAGGAACTCCTTCGATTATTGGCGCTGAAAGTTTATCAAAAATTCTATCTAATGTGAAATATAAAGAAAAAGCAGAAATTACTGTTGAGGTAAATCCTAAATCATACAAATCCGATTTTTTTGAAACTTTATATAAAGGCGGTTTTAATCGCATTTCAATTGGTATGCAGTCCGCAGTTGATGATGAGCTGAAAATGCTCACAAGAAATCATAAATTTTGCGATGTAGTCAGGACGGTTGAAAATGCGAGAAAAGCAGGATTTGAGAATATTTCGCTCGATATTATGCTTGGCATACAAGGGCAGACACTCAAGTCATTAAAACAAACGCTTGATAAATCTATGGAATTAAACCCTGAACATCTCTCTTGCTATATGCTTAAAATTGAAGAGGGAACACCTTATGCGAATATGAAGCTTAAACTTCCTGACGAAACGAAAGTATCGGATATGTACCTGTTTGTGTGCGACTATTTGAACAACAACGGCTATAGTCAGTATGAAATTTCTAATTTTTCAAAAGAGGGCAAACAAAGCAGACATAATTTATTGTATTGGAAGTGTGAGGATTATTTAGGCGTTGGTCCTGCGGCACACTCGCTTATCGATGGAAAAAGATATTATTACCCGAATGATATAAATTATTTTCTAAACGGTAATAAAATGGTTTTCGAGGATTTTGGCGGAGATTTATATGATTATGTAATGTTGGGATTACGCCTAAGTGAAGGTATTGAGCTTTCAAAACTCGATGGAAATATAAGATTTATAAAAAAGGCAAAAAAATATTGTGGTTTCGGTTACGGAAAAATAGAGAATAACCGCTTTTCATTGAATGAAAAAGGCTTTTTGGTTCAAAATGCAATACTTACTGATTTATTGGAGGAGATAGAATGAGAATAGGACTCGGATATGATGTTCATAAGCTGGTTGGGGGCAGAAAATTAATTCTGGGCGGAGTAGATATTCCTTATGAAAAAGGGCTACTTGGTCATTCAGATGCAGATGTGTTATTACACGCAATTTCAGATGCACTTTTAGGTGCTGCGGCTCTCGGAGATATAGGCTTATTATTTCCTGATACTGACGAAAAATACAAAGGTGCAGATTCTTTAGTTCTTCTAAAAGAGGTTATAAAACGAGTAAAGGAAAAAGGCTATCAAATTGAAAATATTGATTCTGTAATAGTTGCGCAAAAACCAAAAATGCGTGGATACATTGATGATATGAGAAAAAATATTGCCGATGCTTGTGGAGTTGGTATTGACTGTGTAAATGTAAAAGCTACTACCGAAGAGGGTTTGGGTTTTACCGGAATAGGTGAAGGTATTTCAGCTAAAGCAATTGCTCTTTTAAAATAGTATTTACAAAAAGTAACCTTGGTGCATAAAATGTACTGAGGTTATTTTATTGTCCTCAATCTTGGATAAAAAAATTCGGAGGATTGAAGAATCTATGAAGAGAGAATTGATTTATATAGGTTCAGTAAACAAAGCGTTGAAAGCCAAAGAGATTTTAAGAAGAAACGGAATTAATTCAAAAATCGAAAGAGGAATGCGATCGTCAGAGGGTTGCGGTTACAGTGTTCTTGTAGTTGACGGCTCTGAAAGTGCTGCTAGAGAAATACTTAGTGATAATGGTATTTTAGGCAGCCATGAGAGCTGATAAAATGATATATTTTGATAACGCGGCTACGACTAATATAAAACCGCAATCAGTTTATTATGCAGTCAACAATGCGTTGAAAATGAATTCTGCCAATCCCGGTAGAAGTGGTCACGAGTTGTCTGTCAGAGCATCTGAAAAGGTTTTCGAGGTAAGAGAAAAAGTTGCATCTTTCTTTGGTGCAGCGTCATTTGAAAACGTTGTATTTACAGAGAATTGTACTATGTCTTTGAATATTGCGATAAAAGGCTTGTTTCACGGCGGTGATCATATTTTAATCTCCGATCTCGAGCATAATAGCGTTTTGAGAGTAGCATATGATTTAACAAAACACGGTGTTCAGCTAGACATATTCCGTACTGATGTAGACGACGATATTACAATTAGAAATATAGTTGAACTTTTGAAACCGAATACAAAGGGTATAATTTGTACGCACGGTTCAAATGTCTTCGGAATAAGACTTCCTATAAAAAGGATAGGGCAGATATGTCGAGAACACAATCTTATTTTTGTTGTAGATGCCGCTCAGACGGCAGGTATTGAAGAGATAGATGTAACTGAGCTTGGTATCGATTGTCTGTGCGTAGCGCCTCATAAGGGCTTATATGCGCCAATGGGTACAGGCTTGCTTATAACCAATGATAAACCGTCACCGTTTATCTTAGGAGGGACTGGCAGCGTTTCCGCATCTGTTGTGCAACCTTCGTTTTTGCCTGATAAATACGAAAGCGGTACGTTAAATGTTCCGGGTATAGCAGGAATAGGTGCCGGTTTGGACTTTGTTAAAAGAAACAGAAAAGAAATTGTTATAAGAGAAAAAAGGATAATTGATTTCCTGCATAGGTCTTTAAGCAGAAATCCAAATGTTATTATTTATAATAAACCACAAATTCCGGTGCTTTCATTTAATATAGCAGGGGAGAGTAGTACCGATGTTTCGGCGTATCTCAATAACCATGGAATATGTGTAAGAGCAGGACTGCATTGCGCACCGCTTGCGCATCAGAAATTCGCAACGCAGGATATTGGTACGGTGAGAATTTCGCCATCATATTTTAATAATTTGAATGAAGCAGAAAGACTTGTATTTTTGATTAAAAGGTATTGATATTTATTAGTAACCGAATGACAACTTTTTGTCATTCGGTTACATTTTTGTAATAAATAGTCTGCCTTGAATTTAGGAGAAATACCACTAGTTGTGGTTAACATAATGAGGTTACATAAAATTTCGTCACTTAACATAAAATTATCGTTATGTTTTTGTGAGTTTGTATAAAAAGTAGAAAAAATGATTTTTTTGATTGATTTATCAGTTTCAATTTGATATAATACATAAGCAACGTTTACATAAATAATTATTATGAAAACAAATTATGTAATTTTAAATATGTTCGAGGTATAAGTTGTCCTATATTTTCATATCTTTTATCGAGTATGAAAATAAAGGGTGATTTTTTTGACTAAAACTTTGGTTTTTAAACGTTACAGTGATACTGTCGGGATTTTCAAAAACAATTCGGTTTTTCTGATTATCTCAGGTATTTTTGTTTTTGGTCTGCTTATCGGTTCGTTTTCAATAAGCGTCTGCGAGAATAATGATTTTTACGGACTCAGCGGATATTTCAGTGATTACATAAATTTTTTGAAGGGATGCGGATATTCCGATATTTTCTTCAGTTCTCTTTTTATGTTTTCTTTACTGATACTTATCAATTATATTCTTGGTTTGTGCGTTGTGGGCAATTTTATAAATCTATTTATATTTTTGTTTTTTTCATTTGGTGTGGGTTGCATCTCAGGCTTTTTGTATAAGTCGTTTTCAATTAACGGCATCGGCTTTTTTGCTTTGGCATTGCTTCCCGGATTGTTTTTATTCTGTATCAATTATATTTTAAGTCTTAAGCGTGCGTTTTGTTTTTCTAAAGAGTTATTTAAGCTATGTAAAAAAGGCGCTAATATCGCTATAGACTTTAAAAGTTATTCTTTAAAATTTTTGGTGCATTTTATTTTAGTAATAATCAATTCATTAGTATATTCTTTTTTTACAAATACTTTTGTAACTATGTTTGAATTCACTTAATTTCAATTAAAGGACAGTATTAAAATGAGGGACTATCTAAAAGACTTTTCAGAGTATTTAAGTGCTGTAAAAAGATCATCAGGCAATACTATTGAATCTTACGTCAGAGATGTAAGAGTCTTTTTATCATACGCAGAAATAAATTCCCTCGATGTTATTAAAACAACTTCCGACGAGGTAAGAGAGTATATTAATTATCTCGAAAGACTCGGTAAAAACCATTCAACTCAGGTAAGAAATTTAGCTTCAATCAGAAGTTTTTATGAATATTTAATGTACTCTGATATTGTTTCGGCAAATCCGACTAAGAATGTAAAGCTTAAGAAATGTGAAACAAAATTACCAGAGATTCTTACTCAGAAAGAGATTGATATTCTTTTCTCTCAGCCCAATGTTTCCACTCTTCGCGGTTGTAGGGATAAAGCTATGCTTGAGCTTTTGTATGCTACAGGTCTTCGCGTATCTGAGTTGATTGATTTGAATTTAGATGATATTAATTTACAGATTAATATAGTTGTCTGTCATTCAAAAAATACCGAAAGAGTAGTTCCGATTTACAAATCAGCTGTAAAAGCAATTGAGAATTATCTTTCTACCGTTCGTAGTGCACTTGTTAGCGACAGAAGTGAGAAAGCGCTTTTTGTCAATATGAACGGTGGCAGAATGACAAGACAGGGATTTTGGAAAATAATCAAGGCTTATGCTGAATCGGGCGGTATTAATAAGACAATAACGCCACATACCATAAGACATTCGTTTGCAACGCATTTGCTTGAAAACGGCGCGGGAATCAAAGATATTAAAGAAATGCTTGGTCATTCGGGAATTTCATCAACTCAGGTGTATTCACAGATTGTCAAACAGAAATACGAGAACACCTATACAAAATTCCACCCGAAAGCCGGTAATTAAGGAGCAAAAAATTAATGGCAGTTAATACTTTGGAAAAAAATTCGGTTCTTAAATATTTTGAAATACTTAAAGATAAGTTTTTCAAAATTTTGCTTTTAAATACAATTTTCTTTACTGTGTTTACGTTATTACTCGTTTCAGTAATGGGCATCAATGCTGCAGTTACTTCAATTTTTGGTCAAATATCTGATGTCTGGACTATACTAACATTTTCTCCGTTTATTTTACTCGGTCCTGTTATAGCGGCTATCATTAAAATGATGCGTGACTATGTAAGGGAAGAGCCTGGTTTCTTTTTGCAGGATTTAAAAAAAGCTTTTAAAGATAATTTTAAACAGAGTCTTGTAATTGCGATTCTTCAGTATGTCGTTATTTGGGTAATTATCATTGCAGCAAGCTTTTACTATTCGTTGCTTGATAATGGCGCTTTTTATACAATAGGTCTTGGTGTAACGATTTTTGTAGCTTTAGCAGTTTTGGTCGCAAGTTATTATGTTTATATGATGACTGTTACATTAAAGCTTAAAATAAGAGAAATAATAAAAAATTCTTTTATTTTTACTATGCTTTGCTTTTTAAGAAATATATTGTTGACAGTTATTTTAGCTATCTGGGCATTATTTAATGCTTTTCTGGCGTATCTTGCAATAACAAGCGGAAACTCCTTGGTATATGGTCTTGTAATCTGCGTATTTATGGTACTTACTTTTGGAATTGCATTTTATACAATTGCATTCTTTACATTTCCGCCGATAAAGAAATACATTCTCGACCCATATTACGAAGAACACCCTGAAGAATCTTCAAAATCTGTTCTTGATAAGCCAAATGCTGATGAGATTGATTACAACGCTGAGGATGTTGAAAAAGAACTGCCTGAGTTTGTATATCACAACGGGAAAATGGTACATAGAAGCGCTTTTGAAGAAGAAAACGTTTTCTCCGATGAGAGAATTTTACCTGAAGATAATAGTAATTAGTGATTTTTTAATCCTTCTTGAATACAAAAACAAACAGCAAGCTTGAAGCTTGCTGTTTGTTTTTGTTTAATATTAATTAATCTTCAAATTTAATTCCCAAATCCTTAATTTGAGACTCGTCACAAGGAGCAGGGGATTCACTCATCAGATCTCTTGCATTCTGCATTTTTGGGAATGCAATAACATCCCTGAGCGATTCGCATTTAAGCATTATCATACAAAGTCTGTCAAGTCCGATACCCATACCGCCGTGAGGAGGTGCTCCGTATTTGAAAGCATCTGTCAAGAAACCAAACTTTTCCTGTGCCTCTTCATCAGAAAGACCGAGAGCTTTAAACATCTTTTTCTGCAAGTCAGGATTTGTGATACGGATTGATCCTGATGACATCTCAGTGCCGTTCATAACAAGGTCGTAAGCTTTAGCTCTAACCTTGCCAGGGTCGCTTTCAAGGTATTCAATACACTCATCAAGCGGAGCTGTAAACGGATGATGCATAGCATCCCAATTATCAGTTTCCTCGTTATACTCGAAGAACGGGAACTCAGTAATCCAAACAAGATTATATTCATCTTTTGGAATAATATCAAGCTTGTTAGCCATTTCAAGACGAAGTGAGCCAAGAACAGGTAGTGTAACCTTATCTTTATCAGCTACGATTACAATAACGTCTCCCTTTTCGCCGCCGCAACGCTCGATTATCGCATTCATTTCGTCATCGCTTATGAATTTACCGAATGAAGAAGCAATACCGTCCTCAGTCATTCTTATCCATGCAAGACCTTTAGCACCAATGCCCTTAGCGCTCTCTGTAAGTCTGTCTATATTCTTTCTGGTATATGTGTCAACACAGTTTTTAGCGCAGATAGCTCTAACACTGCCACCGTTATCAATAGCGCCTTTAAACACACCAAATTCACTTTTTTCGACGATATCCGACAAATCTGTAATCTTCATATCAAATCTTAAATCAGGCTTATCAGAGCCGTAAAGATTCATTGCATCAGCATAAGTCATTCTTGGCAACGGTAAATTAATATCAACATCTAAGATTTCTTTAAAAAGACGTTTTACAAAGCCTTCGTTAACTGCTAATACGTCTTCAATATCAACGTACGACATCTCAAGGTCAATCTGGGTAAACTCAGGCTGACGGTCAGCACGCAGATCCTCATCGCGGAAACAACGCGCAATCTGCATATACTTATCAAAGCCTGAAACCATCAGTAACTGCTTATAAATCTGCGGTGACTGAGGAAGAGCATAAAACTCGCCGTGATACAAACGTGAAGGGACAAGATAGTCACGAGCGCCTTCGGGAGTAGATTTAATGAGCATCGGAGTTTCAATCTCGATAAATCCCTGTTCGTCATAATAATCTCTGATAACCTTAGTGATTTTATGACGCATAATAATGTTTCTCTGCAAATCAGGACGGCGTAGATCGAGGTATCTGTATTTGCATCTGAGTTCTTCTTTAACCTTTGAGTTTTCAACAATTTCAAACGGCGGAGTTTCAGCAGTTGAAAGAATTTTGTATTCATTTACTGCGATTTCGATTTCGCCTGTAGGAATTTCTTTATTGATTGAAGAACGGATTTTTACAATACCTTTAGCCATTACAACATATTCAGAACGTGTTTCGCTTGCTTTTTCAAAAATGCTTTTATCAGTATTATCATCAAAAGCCAACTGAACAATACCTGTTCTGTCGCGCAAATCTATAAATATAAGCTGGCCTAAATCACGTCTGCGCTGAACAAAACCACAGACTACTACTTCATTGCCTTCGTCTTCTCTGCGAAGTACACCGCAATAGTGAGTTCTTCGCATATCTCCCATAAATTCTAACATATTATTTCCTCGCTTTATAAGTTTTCAGCAGCGTCCTGAACGCCTGCTAACATATCATCAATGCTTGCTCTGTAAATCGACTCAACCAAGCCGTCGGGAATTGAAACTTCCTTGTTTTCACCTGTAAGCATATTTTTAAGAGTTGCTTTTTTGTTTTGGAGTTCGTTATCACCGATAACCATACTGAATTTTGCACCAATTTTGTTAGCGTATTTCATCTGTGCTTTAAGACCTCTGCCTGACAAATCAGTTACAGCTATAAATCCTTCATCGCGAAGTTCGTTACAAAGCTTGATTGCAGTAGCAGATGCCTTGTCACCCATAGGTGCAATATAAACATCGGCAACAGTATCAGCAGGAAATTCGCAACCCTGTTTATCCATCAAAATGAGAATTCTCTCAAGTCCCATTGCAAAGCCGAGTGAAGGGAGTTTAGGGCCGCCGAGCTCTTCAGCAAGTCCGTCATATCTTCCGCCGGCACAAACAGCACCCTGTGAGCCGATTTCAGTAGTGATAAACTCAAATACAGTTTTAGTATAATAATCAAGACCTCTTACAATTCGCGGATTGATTGTATAAGCAACATCAGACGCATCAAGATAAGATTTAACCTTTTCAAAATGTTCATTACATTCATCGCAAAGATAATCAAGGATAACAGGTGCGTCTTTGGCGATTTCTTTGCAGACAGGGGATTTGCAGTCTAAAATTCGCATAGGATTGCGTTCAAGACGTGAAAGACAGGTTTCGCAAAGCTTGTCTGTATATTTTGAAAAATAATCTTTTAAAGCTTCGGTATATTTCGCTCTGCACTCAGGACAACCGATTGAATTTATTTCCAGGGAAATATTTTTGATACCGAGTCTGTCAAGAACAGTTGCGCCGAGCATAATAACCTCAGCATCAGCCGTCGGAGCAGGCGCTCCGATACACTCAACACCAAACTGGTGAAATTCACGAAGTCTGCCAGCCTGTGGCTTTTCATATCTGTAGCAAGATGTATTGTAAAATGCCTTAATAGGAAGTGCCTCATTAAATAAACCATGCTCAAGTACGCTTCTCATTGCGCCAGCAGTACCCTCAGGGCGCAATGTTATACTTCTTCCGCCTTTATCATCAAAGGTATACATTTCTTTCTGAACAACATCAGTTGTATCGCCGACACCCCTCTGGAAAAGCTCTGTCTTTTCAAAAACAGGTGTTCTGATTTCTTTAAAATCAAACTGCGAAGCAACATCTCTTGTTACACTTTCGATGTAGTTCCACTTATAAGATTCTTTTGGCAACGCATCCTGTGTGCCTTTTATAGCTTCAGCTACTAAATTCATTGTGTTTCTCCTTTTTATAAAAAATAAAACGCCCCTTGAAATACCAAGGGACGGAAAATAACCGTGGTGCCACCCAAATTAGTCTGAATCAGACTCACTCAAACTCTTTAACGCAGAATTACGGGCAGAAAGCCGACTCGGGAAATGTCTTCACTTTTACATACATCCTGACAAGCTCGCACCAAAACGCTCGTCTCTCTGAAAGACAAGTAAAAGTTACTCTTTTTCCGTCATAATCTTTAAAAATTTATTTAGAATATAAACGCCAGTCAAGGTCGCCGCGTTCAAGACCGTGAATAAGAACCTCAGCGGTTGCAATATTAGTTGCAATCGGAATGTTATGAACATCACAAAGTCTTAAAATAGTGATGTCATTTGGTTCATTAGGTTTAGCGGTGATAGGATCTCTGAAGAATAGTACCATATCAATCTCGTTATAAGCGATACGGGAAGCGATCTGCTCACCACCGCCCTGAGGTCCGCTTAAAAACCTTGTTATTTCAAGCTCTGTTGCTTCGCCTACAAGCTTACCCGTAGTTCCTGTAGCACAAATATTGTGTTGAGCAAGAATACCGCTGTAAGCGATGCAAAACTGAACCATAAGTTCTTTCTTTACATCATGGGCTATT
>JBGVHY010000136.1:0-3082 GCA_045122755.1 Acutalibacteraceae bacterium
CTTCACTCGTAATAGGCACATATCCCGTCTTCGGCCCGACGATTTCACTCGTCAGCAATTAGTTTTTTCAAGGCACCTACAATTCTTCACTCGTAATAGGCACATATCCCGTCTTCGGCCCGATGATTTCACTCGTCAGCAATTAGTTTTTTCAAGGCACCTACAATTCTTCACTCGTTATAGGCACATCTCGTCTTCGAGCCGATGATTTCACTCGTCAGTAGTTAGTTTTATTCAAGGCACCTACAATTCTTCTCTTTTCTCTCTTCACTAAAAACGGAGTTCACATCAAGTGAACTCCGTTTTTCATCAAACCGTAAGTCCTTTTCCAATTACCATTGGGAATGTACGGCAACCCATTAATGTTCTTCCGTCTTTAAAGACAACATTTTTATCAGCGACAACATACTCAAGCTGAGTATTCTCACCGATTACGCCCGACTGCATAATAATGCAGTTTTCAACCTTAGCGCCTTTGCCTACCTTTACGCCTCTGAAGATGATAGAATTTTTAACTTCACCCTCGATAACGCAACCCTCAGCGATAAGCGAATTTTCAACCTTTGAATCAAATCCGTATTTACAAGGCATTTCATCACGAAGCTTTGTATAAACAGGGTTATCAAGACCGAATAATTCTTTTCTTACATCCTTTTGCAACAAATCCATATTTGAATCGAAGAATTCCTGAACATTGTCAATCATCTTAGCATACTCAGTAACTTCATAGCAACCGATTTTTAAAGTATCAGCTTTTCTATGGAAGATATCCACAATCAAATTTGTGTAGTTGTGCGAAGCAGCCTCTTTAACAAGTGAAATAAGCAGTTCTCGCGAAATTACGAATGTTTCAAGATAGCCGTTTTTCTCTCCTGCAGAAGCTTCGGTAGAAAATCCTTCTGCAACGGCGTCAGCTATTTTAATATAAGCAACTGCCTCGGTATCTTTCTTGTAAGCAACTGTTATATCAGCGCCTGACTCGATATGCTTATCAACCATATCTTCAATTGAGAATGTTGTAACAACATTTGCATTTGCAAGTACAACATAATCATCATTTGCATGCTCAAGATAATCAAGTGCACCGTTAAGCGCATCAATTCTGTCCTTATAAACACCCGAACTAAAAGTTGAAGCATACGGGGTAAGCATTGTGATACCGCCGTTTTTTCTAGCTAAATCCCAAGGTCTGCCGCTTCCGATATGGTCAGCGAGCGATTTAAAATTCTGCTTAGTAACAAGACCTACCTTTGAAATACCTGCATTAACAAAAGAAGATAATGCAAAGTCAACAAGGCGGTATCTTCCGCCGAACGGTACAGAGCCGACAGCTCTGATTGAAGTAAGCTCATTGAGCACTGCATCATTTGAGTTACAGAAAATTATTCCCATTGCATTTGTTATCATATCTGCCTTGCCTCCTTTACGCCTCTACCATTTCTTTTGGCGGAATAACTGTATTTTCTTTAACAACATACTCAGGGCCGATAGTTGTAATACCCCAGTTGTCAATATCGTTTTCAAATTCTTCAGGGCTGCCGCCGACTTTAGCGCCGCTTTGAACAACCGCATTTGTAGCAACGATTGAATATTTTACAACAGCGCCTTTTTTAATCTTAGCGCCCGGCATAATTACCGAATAACTTACCTCAGCGCCTTCCTCAACCTCAGCGCCTGAGAAAAGTACCGAGTCGTAAACATTACCGTAAACCTCGCAACCATCAGAAATAAGCGAATTCTGAATAGTAGCGGTATCTGCAACGAAATGAGGCGGAAGCGCCTTATTTCTGGCGTAAATGCGCCATTTTTTATCGTCAAGATCAAGCGGAATGTTAGGATTAAGAATATCCATATTAGCATCCCACAAGCTGTCGATTGTTCCAACGTCTTTCCAGTAGCCGTCAAACTCATAAGCAAAAAGCTTTTTGCCGTCACCGAGCATTGCAGGAATGATATTTTTACCGAAGTCGTTAGATGACTCCTTATCCTCTTCGTCCTGAATGAGGTACTTTTTAAGGTCTTCCCAGTTGAATATGTAAACACCCATAGAAGCCTTGTTTGATTTCGGCTGAGCAGGTTTCTCTTCAAACTCGTAAACGCTGTTGTCCTCATTGGTATTCATAATACCAAAACGCGGAGCTTCTTCCATCGGAACGCTCATAACAGCGATAGTACAAGCAGCATCATGATCCTTATGATATTTGATCATTTTAGCGTAATCCATTTTATAAATATGGTCGCCTGAAAGAATGAGCACATATTGCGGATTATAGTTTTCTATATAAGGAATGTTCTGATAAATAGCATTAGCGGTACCCTTATACCAGTCAGTACCTATTTTTTTCTGATATGGTGGAAGAATGCTTACACCGCCATTCATTCTGTCCAAATCCCATGGTGCGCCCGAGCCAATGTAGCTGTTAAGCTCAAGCGGTTGATACTGTGTTAAAACGCCGACTGTTTCTATTCCTGAATTTATACAGTTAGAAAGCGGGAAATCAATAATTCTGTATTTTCCGCCGAAAGGAATAGCCGGCTTTGCTACTTTTCGGGTTAAAACGCCCAAACGGCTTCCCTCACCTCCGGCAAGCAGCATTGCGACACATTCTGTCTTTCTCTTCATTATAATTTTTCTCCTCTCGATAAGAATGAAATAATATTGATAAGTGCTTTCAGCACAGGAAAAACCTGTGCTGAAAAGCGAAAACTACGCCCAATTTTATTTTTTCTCTTTTGTTTCAACCGCTGACTTTGTAGTCTTTTTAGCGGTTGTCTTAGATTTTACACCGTTTGTCTTCGCAGGCGCTTTCTTACGCGGTGCAGACGCTGTGCGCTCAAGATAAATAGCTGAGAGCGGAGCTAAATCGAGCTGAATTGAATAATCAAAACCATGCATCGGTTTTGCAGTTGCTCTGTAAGACTTCTTCTCAATGAGTCCCTCACCACCGAAGACCTTATCATCGGTATTGAAAACTACCTTGTAAGTACCCTTCTGCGGAACACCTATACGGTAAGTTTCGCGGCGAACAGGAACAAAATTGCAAACTGTGATAATCTCTTTTTTCTTGTTATCAATTCTGCG
>JBGVHY010000137.1:0-5387 GCA_045122755.1 Acutalibacteraceae bacterium
TCTTCATTCTGAACTTTGCAGAAAGAATTGAAATCTTCGCCGATAGTAGTCCAACGCTCTGATTTCTGACTGTCATCATCAACATACCAAACAACAATTTCGCTGTCTTTAACAGGAACTAATTCATTCTGCTGTTTAAACCAGTATGTACCGACTACGCTGAGCGCAATGACAACAAAAATCATAGCGGCAGAAATAGTTCTTATAATCTTCTTTCTTTTTAACTCTTTTTCAGGGAAATCCGCACGTTTTTCGCCATTTAAAGCAAGAATAAAATCATTCATTGATTTAAAACGTGCATTCTCTCTGAGCGCCATAGCTTTCATTATAGATTTTTCCACATACGAAGGCAGATCTACACCGAGCTTTGAAGGTCTTTGTAATTCATCCTTTTCAACTCGGTCAATCGACTCCTCAGGGAAAACACCCGTAAGCATACGGTAAAGCACCGCACCAGCGGCATAAACATCGGTATAAGCGCCGATTTTAGCCTTTGAACGATACTGCTCAGGCGGAGTATAACCTGGTTTTAATACAACCGACATTGTCTTTTCATTCTCAGTTTCAGTAAGTCTTGCCGCACCAAAGTCTATAAGCTTAACAGCACCTGAAGATGTAATCATAATATTATCAGGGCTGATATCTCTATGAAGAATTTTATGCTTATGAACAACCGACAAAGCTTCCATAATCGGAATCATAATGCTTAAGGTCTGTTCAAGTGGAATAGGACCTTCATTCTTCTCAATAAAAGAACGCAAAGTTTCACCGTCGATAAATTCCATAACAAGATAAGCCGTATTGTTAGCTTCGAAGAAGTCAAAAATATGCACAATACTTTCACATGAATTAAACTGAGCCATTGTTCGCGCTTCTTCAAGGAAACGTTGCTTAAGCATATTAAAATGCTGCTCTTTTTCCTCATTTACAGGGATAACCCTTGTATCACCCGGAACTCGGTTAACAATACTATTCTGAGTAGGAAGAAGTTCCTTAATAGCCACGATATTCTCAAGCTTTATATCATAAGCTTTATAAACAACTCCAAAACCGCCGTTGTTAATTACATCGCCGATAAGATATCTACTATTTAAGATTGTACGTGGAAAAAGGTGGCAAAGCTGGCGCGGATTATCCGACTGAATATGACCGCAATGCATGCATACTTCTTCTCCACCGTAAGGCTTGAAACAATTGGTGCAAAGTTCACTGAAATTCATTTATATTACTCTCCTAACTTAACCACAATAATTGAAAGATTGTCCATATTATTACCCTTGCCATATTTAAAAGCAAGCTCTATAAGCATTTTCCCGCTTTCCTCAGCGTTTTTCCCTTTTTTCAGACATTTCTGCATTTGTTTTTCATCTACCCAGTCCCAAAAGCCGTCACTGCACATAATAAACGCATCGCCAACTTCAAGAGGCTGATTAATTGCATCAACTTCATAGCGTTTTGTATCCCAGCTTTCACCAAAGCACCTAAGCAGACGATTACGATCCTCATGATGCCTGATATCCTTTTCCTTGATTTCGCCGGAGTTGCATAAAAGTTGAGGAACACTATGATCAAGAGTTCTTCTAACATAT
This sequence comes from Acutalibacteraceae bacterium, assembly GCA_045122755.1. GTDB lineage: Bacteria > Bacillota > Clostridia > Oscillospirales > Acutalibacteraceae > RUG11462. The sequence continues at coordinate 1,590 of JBGVHY010000137.1, forward strand.
TTATTCTTTTTAAAATAATACAATCTCGAATCGCCAATATGCCCCCAATCTGCTCGATTCGAATGAATCAGCAACAGAACGCCTGTGGTTTTCATTCGGGAAAGTAGCGGATTTTCGGTTGTTATTTTCAAAAATTCTTCCTGAGCTCCGATGAAATAGTCATCAATCAGGTCTTCGTTATATACAACATTTGTTGTCATACCTGTCATTGTATCGACAACGGTTTTTGAAGCAATATCGCCTTTTCCATGACCGCCTAAGCCGTCACACAATATAAATGCAGAAAAATCCTTTCCTTCACAAAGCCCCACGCTATCCTCATTTACAGGACGTTCCCCTTTGTCAGAAAAATAATAACTATCAATTTTCATTAAAGCTCTCCTAAAATATATACTGTTATCTTCTGTCTTTTTTAACACCGCGCAGCAGCAATATACACGCAGCGGTACATATAACTACAAACATCAACAAGCAACACCAAGCAAACAACAGATTTGACGAAGTTGAAAGATAACTTTCTTTAACCGCTGACATTGAAGCGCCCAACTGAAGCTGATAATCAGGATTTTCGATGAGAAATGACTGCTGAGCATCATTTAAACGTGAAGAAATTGCCAACGCATCCATGCCATATTTACTTATCATAAGATAAGAAAGTTTTTCCATAAATCCGGTCATTTTAAAGGTTATACCCGAGAAAAGAATTTGAACGATAAGAATAATCGGTATAAAGTTATTAGCTGATGCGCTTGATTTTACAATAGATGAAATAAGAAGCGCAATAACGTCTGAGGAGAATGAAAGCAGGAATAATGAAATGTAATATTCAATCCATACGCTAGGGAAAATTACGCCTGATTCAGGCAACTGCTTGTTGCATACAAACAGATAGAAAATTCCCATTACCAAAATCATCTGAACAAGACAGACACAAGCCTGAACGACAAGCTTTGAGGTTACGTAAGCACCGAGTCGCAGGTTAGCCATATACTCTCTTTTAAGAATATTTCTCTCTTTACAAACCTCCTGAATCGAATTACATATACCAATAAAGATAGCAACGCAAACAAGGTAAAAAATGCCTGTTTGAGTATCACTGAATACTGCAAGCTGGCCATCTTTTTTAAAGCCGTAAATCGTATCTAGTTCTTCGTCCTCCTCATGCTCATCAACGTCCTCAAAAGGCGACATCATCGAGGAAAAATTAAACATTTCTTCTTGAGAAATGCCCTCGGCGCAGTTACGGTAATCCTCACCGCCGACAGCCTTATAAACAGGCGCATCAGTATTGTCATAGAAGCAATTAAGCACCTGCTTTTCAGTATCATCAGCTACACCTACAATAACACCAAAATTCACGTCGTCAGTATTCTTATCGCTGATAATCTCGCTCAAAGAATACGAAGCTGAAAGTCTCGCACTTGAGAGGTTACCGACAAGACCGCCGACATTCTCGCCTTTTGCTTCAACATCGCAGATAGTATAGCAGAAATAAATATCAGTAGTATCATTTTCCGCTTTGCCGACAAGACCGCCGATATTTTTTGAATTGCAATCAATTGCTGTATTCTTTACAACAATATTTTTAACAGTAGCACCGCCGACGGCCTTACCGGCAACCGCACCGGCATTTTCGGCTGAAGACTGAACGCAAGAATTATTTATCATAAAATTCATAACAGTTCCGAGCTGTTTGAACGTAAGTTCCATATTATTTAAATTAACGGTTTCATCAATATCGCTACCTTTTTCAACCACACCGAACAAACCTGCATTCTTATCATTATAATTAACTTTAAGCCCGCTTATGGTATGGCCATTACCGTCAAATGTACCAGTAAAAGGTACATTATCATTACCTATCGGTTTAAATTCATAATCACTCAAATCAATATCACTCTGAAGGATATAATTGTAAGTGAGGTAATTGTTATCTTCTGAAAATTCATTGTTTGACGCTGCCGAAAGAAAAGCTAATTCATCAGCAGAATTAATCATAAAATAATGCTCGCCGTTACTTTTTACAGGAATTGTAGGTGAAACAGTTTTAGTATAATCACCGCTCCATTCCGAAACTGACGAAGTAGTTCCTGAAATTTCAGTAATTTCATCAGTATTCATATCCTTTTTCTCTTGAACAACATTTTGCCAGACAAGAACAGGGTAACCTTCATTGATGCTATGGTCATTTTTTGGCTCCGCCGAATACATTTTAGGGCAAACAGCATAGCAAACAATGAAAATTGTAAGCAACGGTATAGCAAGCTTAAGTAAAAGATTCTGTTTATCATTTATAACAAGATTAAAATATCTTGCGATAAGTACTTTTGATTGTCTTAAAAAAGATGGGTTTTTACTCATTTTTACACTTCCTTACCTGCGAGCTGATTATATTTGTTCACATAACCATTGATATCTTTACTGATTTTTTCATAAGCATATGTAAGATTATCAACCTCAAAGAATCTTTTGGCATCAGCAGGCGAGCCGTAAAAGCAAAGTTTACCGCCTGGCGCCAAGAATATAACCTTATCAAAAAGTTCAATATTTTGAAGTGTATGAGTAATAACAATAACTGTTTTACCCTTTTTTGTAGACAAACCGCGCAACTGATGCATAAGGTTTGTTTCAGCCTCAGGGTCAAGACCGCTGGTAGGCTCATCAAGGAAGAACAGCAACGGGTCAGATACAAGCTCAACCGCAATTGATGCACGTTTACGCTGACCGCCGCTCATCTTCTTGATATAAGTATCCTTCTGAGGATAGAGATCTACCATTTTCATAACTTCAACTACAAGCTTGTCAAGCTCTTCGTCGGTAATATCAGCAGGCAGGCGAAGCTTGCCGGTATATTTAAGCATGTCCTCCAATGTAAGGTTATCATAAACGATATCCTGCTGAGGTACATAGCCGATTGAGGATTTGATAGCCTGATAGTTTTCTATCAGTTCGTTACCGTTTACATAAACCTTACCGCTGGTCGCAGGCTCAAAACCATTTATACAGTTCATAAAGGTTGTTTTGCCGGCACCTGAGCCGCCTAAAATAGCAACAAACTCACCTGCGTTGACTTTAAGAGATACATTTTCTAGAATTGTTTTTTTGGAATCACCGACATTTCCTTTTCCCTTTTTGCAAGGAACAACTTTTGAAATATTCTCACAACGGATTTCAACACCGCCCTTGCGGACAATATTTCCGCCGATGGGTATACCGCTCTTACATGGTGTGTTGTCACCGTAATGGTTTTCATGGGTTACTTCACAAGGGATACTGAAGATAATATTTCCGTCAACACGAATAATTTTTGAAATACCGATAGTAACAACATCTTCATCGCCGAAACTGCCTCTATCTTTCAAATACAAACCATTTAAAATAGTTCCGTTTGAACTCTTTAAATCAGCAACATAGTAATCCATACCGTCCTGTTCAATAACGGCATGATGACGCGATACATGTACCGACGGCAGAATGATATCATTATCAAGTCCACGACCGATTGTAACACGTCTTTTGAGATTAAGATTAATAATATTCCAATCAAGATGAGTATCAGCAGAATATGAAAAGATAATATAAACCTTGCCGTTTGCAACCGAAGAACCAATAGACAAAACATCGCCGTCGTTAATCTCAATCGCAGGAGATACCGACATATTCTTTCGATCAATATACTTTTTATTTATAAAAGTTCCATTTGTATTTTCAAGGTCCATATAATAATATTTACCCTTAAATCTGGTAAAGACACCGTGAACTCTTGAAACAATACGGGAATTTAAAAGAATATCCCCC
>JBGVHY010000138.1:0-4291 GCA_045122755.1 Acutalibacteraceae bacterium
TCGAGTGAAATACAGCCGTATAAAGCAAAATCGCGGATAGCTTTTACGCTTGAAGGGATTGAAACTTCAGTTAACAAAACATTGTAAGCAAATGCCCAATCGCCGATTGTTTCAACACCCGAGCCGATTTTGATATCTTTGAGTCTTAAGCAGTTGTAGAAGGCAGAATCACCGATTGTTTTAACGCTGTCAGGAATTGTAACGCTTGTAAGATTGGTGCAATCGTTGAATGCATAATCACAGATTACCTTTGTACCCTGTTTGATTGTAATATCGCCCTCGGGTTGAACTAAATCATTTGAATACTCATCTGTCTCTTCATCATAGGAATCTTTCCATGTGCGAAGGGTACCAACTAAATAATTATCAATGTAAAGAATTGTATCGTCCCAGTTGCTTTCATTATCAAAATAACCTGTAAAATAGAATGCACTGCTTCCTATAGAGATAATGCCGTTGCCTATTGAGATATCGTCAAGTTCGCCACAAGCATAAAAAGCAGAATCTCCAATGTGTTTAACGCTGTCGGGAATTGTTATGCCTGTGAGCTTTTCACACCATGAAAATGCAAAATCAGCAATAAGTCTTGTGCCGTCTTTGATTACATAGTCACCTTCAAGGGTGATTTCATTCATAATGTAATCGTCAAGCTCTTCATCGTAATCCCAACTAAAATCATAATACGTATCAATTACGCAATTATCTATATAAAGAACCTTATCGTCCCAGTTGCTTTCATTATTGTAATATGCGGTATAGTTGAATGCACTTTCGCCGATAGTTTCAACGCCTTTACCTATTGAAACGCTTTCAAGCTTTTCACAATCAGCGAATGCATATATTCCGATAGTTTTTACGCTGTCAGGGATGGAAATGGTCTTTATATTTACGCAATTATAAAAAGCATAATCTTCGATTGCTTTTACACTGTTGCCGATTGTAACGTTTTCAAGGAAATAGCAGTAATTGAAACTGTTGTTTTCTATAATTTCAACGTTATTCGGAATTGTAATATCAGTAAGATTTATACTGCCCGAGAAAGCAAATTCACCGATATTTTTAACTGTTGAAGGTACTGTATATTCGGTGTTTTCCTTGTGTGCAGGGTATATAACAAGCTTGGTTTTATCCTTGTTAAAAAGAACTCCGTCAGCAGCGCTGTAATTTTTGTTAGCGGCATCTACAGTGATTTCTTTTAAAGAGTCACAGCTTGAAAATGTATATTTAGCTAGATTATCAACGTTTGTACCTACTGTAACGGTTTCAAGCGAACGACAATCACCAAAAGCGTCGTCTGCGATGGCAGTAACACTTTCAGGGATTACATAAGATGCCTTCGAGATAGCACTTGGATATAAGATAAGCTCGGATTTATCCTTGCTGAAAAGAACTCCGTCAATATCGCAGTAAACGGTATTATCTGCGTCGACTGTGATTGATTTTAAAGCTTCACAACCCCAGAATGCCTCAAAACCTATATTTTTAACGCTTGCAGGAATAGTTACTCTTGTCAAAGAGTCACAATATTCAAACGCCCCTACACCGATGTTTTCAAGACTTTCAGGGAAGGTTACGCTTGTAAGCTCGGTACAATCAGCAAAAGCTAAATCAGAAATAACTTTTGTACCTTCTTTAACTTGGTAATCACCTTCTACAGTAATTTCTTCCCAAAACCAATCTTCAAGCACTTCATCGTAGTATTCGTCAAAATCATTTTTAACAGCAACTAGATATTCGTCTACATAAAGGACCATATCGTCCCAGTTCTTATTGTTATTATAATATGCTGTGTAGTAGAAAACATCGTTACTTAATGATGTAACACCTGAGCCGATTGAGATACTTGCGAGATTTTCGCACCAAGCGAATGCATACTCGCCGATAGTTTCAACGCTGTCAGGGATTGTGATTGTTCCGATAGAGTCACAGTCTTCAAAAGCATCAGAACCGATATTTGTAATTGTATCAGGAATGATTACGTTTACAAAATAACTATCGTAAAACGCATATGAGCCGATGCTTGTTACGGTTTTGCCGTCTGCAGTTTTAGGGATTTCAATCTCGAAATTCTCAAGGTCGGTAGGGGTTTCAAAAGTTTCTACCATACTGACAATTTCGACGGTTCCGTCACTGAGTGTTCTAAAGCTGAAATCGCCCTCATCGAAAAAGTCAGACACGAAATCGTCATCATAATCACTTGCGATAGTGTCGCGATAGTTAAATTCAGGAAGGTCTGTTTCTTCGGTCTCAGCTAAAGCTGGAAGGGTTGCAACAGAAATTGTGCTGAGCACTAAAAGCAAACACAAAAACAAAGAAAGTAGTTTTTTCTTTTCTGTCATAATCATTACCTCTTTTTCTAGTTTTTCGGTTAATTACCAATTTCAGTTTACACTACTTTTGGAATATTGTCAACAAAAAACGACTTGGTTTCCCAAGTCGTTTTTGTGAGTAAAATTATTTAACTTTATATTTTTTAGCCTTGCTCCATTTACTGAAAGCTTTTTTCTTTAGTACCGATAGCTTGTTTCATTAAAATACCTCGTTATAAAATATACTTAATTTTATCATTTATATGTTCGCTTGTCAATTTTTTGTCAATGATAAGTTGAGTTTTGAGTTAATGTGTGGTATAATTCCGATATATACATTCAAGGAGATACAGAAAATGGACATCAAAGAAAAAGCATTACATAAGCATTACGAGTGGAACGGTAAAATCGAGGTTGTATCTAGAACCAAGGTTGAAAATTCGGAGGATTTATCAATCGCATATACCCCGGGTGTTGCCGAGCCTTGCCTTGAGATAAATAAGGATATTAATAAATCCTATGAGCTTACAAGAAGAAGCAATTTAGTTGCGGTTGTCACCGACGGTACTGCGGTGCTCGGTCTTGGTGATATCGGCCCTGAGGCAGGTATGCCTGTAATGGAGGGTAAATGCGTTCTTTTTAAGGAGTTTGCCGATGTTGACGCATTCCCGATTTGCGTAAAATCCAAAGATGTTGATGAGATTGTCAATACCGTTTACAATATTTCAGGCTCGTTCGGCGGAATTAACCTTGAGGATATCGCTGCACCGAGATGTTTTGAAATTGAGCGTAAATTAAAAGAAAAATGTGATATTCCTGTTTTCCATGATGACCAGCACGGTACTGCAATCGTAGTTGCGGCTGCGCTTATCAATGCGCTTAAGGTTGTAAAGAAAAATATCGGTGATGTAAAAGTAGTTATCAACGGCGCAGGCTCTGCGGGTACTGCGATCGGCTTGCATTTGCTTAAGTTAGGCGTTAAAAACCTCGTTATGGTTGACCGTTTCGGTATCATATGCAAGGGTGATGAAACTTTGTCACCTGCTCATACGGAATTAGCAGATGTTACTAACCCAAACTGCGAAAAAGGTGTTCTCGCTGACGCGATGAAAGGCGCTGATGTGTTTATCGGCGTTTCCGCACCGAATATTGTTTCAGAAGAAATGGTTAAGTCAATGGCTGAAAATTCGGTTATGTTCCCGATGGCTAATCCTGTTCCTGAAATTATGCCTGATTTGGCTGAAAAAGCAGGTGCGGCAGTTATTGGCACAGGCAGAAGCGACTTTAAAAATCAGATTAATAATGTTCTCGCGTTCCCAGGTATTTTCCGCGGTGCGCTTGATGTAAGAGCCAGCGATATTAATGAAGAAATGAAAGTTGCGGCTTCAATGGCGATTGCTTCGCTCGTTTCCGATGAGGAATTATCAGCTGATTATATTATTCCTAAAGCTTTTGATAAACGCGTAGGTAAAGCTGTTGCCGAGGCAGTGGCAAAAGCTGCTCGCGATACAGACGTTGCAAGAGTATAATGAATAGTAAAGCGCTGCAGAAAACGCCGGTAATCTTTGCGCTTTGTATCCTCTGTTGCCTTTTGTGGGGAAGTGCTTTCCCGTTTGTTAAAATCGGGTATGATGTCTTGCAGGTTGCCGACGGAGACACAGCATCAATGATACTTTTTGCGGGTGTGAGATTTTTTACCGCAGGCATTTTAGCGATAATTATAGGCAGTTTCGCTCAAAGAAAGCTGATTTTTCCACGAAAATCTAACCTTTTGCGCGTTTGCGTTTTAAGCTTGACGCAAACTGTTGCGCAATATTTCTTCTTTTACGTATCGTTAGCTCATACAACAGGCGTAAAGGGAGCAATTATTTCATCAGTTCACGTATTTCTTTCTATATTAATATCGTGTGTATGGTTTCGTTTGGAAAAATTAAATGGTCAGAAAATATTAGGATGTCTGATAGGATTTGCAGGAGTTACTA
>JBGVHY010000139.1:0-2525 GCA_045122755.1 Acutalibacteraceae bacterium
GATAAGTTCAAAGCCCTTGTTCATCATTGTAGCACAGTCGATGGTGATTTTTTGTCCCATATCCCAGTTTGGGTGTTTTAAAGCGTCTGATGCCTTAACATTTTTAAGCTTTTCGCGGTCATAACCGAAGAAAGGACCGCCTGAAGCAGTGAGAATAATTCTTTTAAGTGCATTATTAGGCGCTTTGCCTTGTAAGCATTGAAAAATAGCCGAGTGTTCAGAGTCAACAGGGAGAATTGAAACACCTTTTTCTTTAGCCAATTTCATAACGTAATCGCCGCCTGCGACAAGCGTTTCCTTGTTAGCTAGAGCAATTGTTTTTCCTGAATTAATAGCCGCAACGGTCGGTACAAGTCCAGCCATACCGACGAAAGAATTAAGAACAGTATCAGCGCTTTCATAAGTAGCCGCTATCTCTACACCTTCATCTCCTGAAAGTACTTTTGTAGAGGTATCAGCAATTTTGATTTTTAAATCCTTTGCAGCTTCGCTATCACTCATTACTGCAATTTCAGGGTGAAATTCGCGAATTTGTTTTTCAATTTTTTCAACGCTTCTGTTAGCAACCAAGGCTTTAATTTCATAACCTTGCTTTCTTGCAACATCAAGCGTCTGAGTGCCAATTGAGCCTGTAGAGCCCAAAACTGATAGTTTCATATATCTTTTCCTTTTTATTTGTGAACAATCATAGGTAAATACATAAGTACAATAGCAATAAACGGTGCAACTAGAATAAGAGAATCAACTCTATCTAAGATACCTCCATGACCCGGCATAATTTTTCCAAAGTCTTTAAGACCAACACTTCTTTTGATATATGAGAAGAAAAGGTCACCCACAAGGCCAACAAGAGGGCAGAGGGCAGAAACAAGAATTAACCAGCCGAACTGGATATAGCTATTTTCATCAAGCACAGCAAAGTTCCAGATAAGACCGAGTATTAGCATACATACAACAGTTGATGCTACACCGCCGAATACTCCTTCAAGTGATTTCTTAGGGCTGATATTCGGCGCAATTTTATGTTTGCCGAATTTACTGCCGATGAAATAAGCGCCGATGTCACCAAACCAAGCACCGCCGAAAGCAAAAAGAAGTAAGAATAAGCAATCAGATGAGGTGTACATATAATCTTTGGTAATATAAAGATTATTAATATGCATTACGCTGCCGAGTCCGAATGAAACGAGAAGGGTAATACCAACACTGTAGAAAACCTTGTAAACGTCTGCTTTGCCGGAGTTTGAAAGGACAAGCACAATTATCGCAAAAATATAAAGCGCGGTAATAAGCAATCCTGTAGGCGTAAAGCCGAACATTGGAATAAAAGCGCTCAAAAATGCAAAAATACAGCTTAAAACGATAAGCGGTGTGCTATCAACAAGCTTTGTTGTGAACTGCGATTCAATCATAGCAATTACCAAAGCCGCGCCGAGGACAATATTAAATATAACGGTTTCTCTTAAAACAAGTGCAACGATTATAAATGCTGCGCCTATAACACCGGAAATAATTCTTTTTTTCATCATTTTCACCTTAAATCCTTTGTTTTATACTCCACCGAAACGTCTATTTCGTTTTTGGTAATCAATTATTGCCATATCAAGATGCTTAGGTTTAAAATCAGGCCAGAGAACATTCGAATACCAGAATTCGCTGTAAGCCGCTTGCCATATCATAAAATTAGAAAGTCTGTATTCACCGCTAGGGCGGATAATAATATCAGGGTCAGGCTGAGTAGCGGTATAAATTCTATCTGAAATCGTTTTCTCTGTTATATCGTCAGCGGTTAAATTACCGTCTTTGACCTCTTTCGCAATCAGCTTTACTGCGTGAACAATTTCATCTCTGCCGCCGTAATTAAGCGCGATATTGAGTTTTAATCCCGTAGCATCAACCGAGCCTTCCTCAGCATCGATAATAAGTTGTTTTAACTCATCGGTCAGCGGCTCCATATCACCGATAAACTTAACCTTGATATTTTCATCTTTGAAGTTTTTGGCGTCCACTAAATAGTCTTTAAGCAATTTCATAATCGCATCAATTTCGTCTTTTGGTCTTTTCCAGTTTTCTGTAGAAAAAGCGTAAACTGTTAAGTATTTGATTCCGATTTTATTGCAGTATCTAGCGATTGATTTAAAGGTCTTAGCGCCGATAGAATGACCTGCCGTTCTTGGCAATCTGCGCTTTTTTGCCCATCTTCCGTTACCGTCCATAATAATTCCGATATGTTCTGGAAGTGCATTAAAATCAACGGTATGCTTTCTTTTAAACATTTGTTACAAACCTTTCAAAAAGAACTATAAGGCGACAAAAACTTGCCGCCTCAATAAATTATACAGACATAATTTCCTTTTCTTTGTTTGCGCAGAGAGTATCAGCCTCTTTGCAGAACTTGTCAGTAAGATCCTGAACTTTTTTCTCAAGCTGTTTAACGTCATCTTCAGTAATCTCGCCGTCTTTTTTCTGAGCCTTGATTTTTTCAATAGCATCTCTTCTGGATGAACGGATTGAAACTTTTGATT